>DASTAI010000344.1:0-2116 GCA_035712865.1 Solirubrobacterales bacterium | reverse complement strand
GGCAGACGAGCTCGCCGACCTCGCCGGTGTCGATCAGTGACATCCCCTCCTGGTCGACGACGTCCATGTCCATCCCCAGCGCCGGACCGCCGAGGGAGCACGCCTTGATCGGGATCGCCGGCACTGGCGAAAGGAAGCATGCGCCGATCTCCGTTCCGCCCGAGCAGTTGATGATCGGGCAGCGGCGGCCACCCACGCACTCGAAGAGCCAGCGATACGGGTCCGGGTTCCATGGCTCCCCGGTGGTCACGATCACGCGGAGTGAGGCCAGGTCCTCCTGCGGGTCGCCGTGCTGCATGAGCGCGCGGATCAGGGTGGGCGAGCAGCCGAGGATGCTGACCCGCTCGGCCGCGATCGTCTTCCAGAGGCGATCGGGCGGGAAGTCGGGCGCGCCCTCGGCGAAGACGAGCCTGGCGCCCAGCGCACCGCCGCCGACCACGGTCCACGGACCCATGATCCAGCCCATGTCGGTGGCGAAGTGGATGGCGTCGTCGGGGTGGGCGTCGGCCTGGTAGGCGACCTCGCGAGCGATCGAGACGAGGAAGCCGCCCTGGACGTGGAGCACGCCTTTCGGCTTCCCGGTCGTGCCGGACGTGTAGGTGAGGAGATACGGATGCTCGGCGTCGACCTGGAGCGGCGGGAGCGTCCCCGGTCCGAGCTCGACCCCTTCCCAGGAGCCGTCGTCGCGGCTCAAGGTGACCACCTGCTCGAGTGCCGGTGCTTCGTCGGTGGCCTCCTCGACCGCCGCGCGCATGTCGAGCCGCTTGCCGCGCCGCAGCGACCAATCCGCCGTGATCACCACCTTGGCCTCCGAGTCCTGCAGGCGTTCGCGCACCGCCGGTGCGGCGAAGCCGGAGAAGATCGGTACCTGCACTGCTCCGATGTGCGCGCAGGCGTGGGAGGCGATCGCGACCTCCGGGCACATGGGCATGTAGACCGCCACCCGGTCGCCGGGCTCGACACCGAGCGCGACGAGACCCTCCGCGAGCTGCGTGACCTGGCCGGAGAGCTCGGCGAAGGTGTACTCCCGGCGAGAGCCGTCCTCGCCGAGCCCGACCGCACCCACGCGCTCGGGAGCCCGCTCGGCCCAGCGGTGCACGCAGTTCCAGGCGATGGAGAGCTGCCCGCCGACGAACCACGTTGCCCATTCGGGCCCGCGGGAGAGGTCGACGACGGAGTCCCAAGGCCGTGAGAAGTCGAGCCCCATGTCCTCGATCGCCACTGGCCAGAACCACTCCGGATCCCCCTGGGAGCGTGCGACGAGCTTCCAGTAGTCGGCGTAGCCATGCCTCCGCATGAGGCGAGTCACGTTCGCGTGCTCGACCGTGCGCTCGTCGGGAACCCAGACGACGTCAGCCATCGCGGGCAAGTCTACGAACGCCGAACACTGGTGCTAGCTTAGTTGTCACTAACTTCTAGGAGGCGCGATGAAGTCGAGGATCCTCGACCCGGAGAACCGGAAGTGGTGGACGCTGGGAGCGGTCGCGTTCGGCCTCTTCATGATCATGCTGGACAACACGATCGTGAACGTGGCGCTGCCGTCGATCCAGAGAGACCTGAACATCGGTATCTCCGAGCTCGAATGGGTCTTCAACGGCTACGCCCTCACCTTCGGGGTGCTCATGCTCACGGGCGGCAAGCTCGCCGACCTGATGGGTCGACGCCGGATGTTCGTGATCGGACTGGTCGTCTTCACGGCGTCGTCCCTTGCCTGTGGCCTCGCGGGGAGCGCCGGCGTACTGATCGCCGCGCGCGTCGTGCAAGGCGTCGGAGCCGCGCTGATGAACCCTGCGACCCTCTCGATCATCACGGTGACGTTCCCGCCGCGGCAGCGCGGCACGGCGATCGGGATCTGGGCAGGCGTCTCCGCGCTCGCGCTCGCGATCGGCCCGCTCGTCGGCGGGATCATCGTCGAGCAGATCAACTGGAACTGGATCTTTTTCATCAACATCCCGATCGGCATCATCGGAGTTCTGTTGGTCAACCTGGTCGTCGACAACCTGGCCGAGCAGTCCGGCCGCCCCTTCGATCTGCGCGGTTTTGTGCTGACCGGAGTCGGACTGGCGAGCCTCGCCTTCGGCTTCGAGACGGTCGGCCGCGATGCCCTGCCGATGCC
>DASTAI010000343.1:0-7767 GCA_035712865.1 Solirubrobacterales bacterium | reverse complement strand
CGCCCATCCGGCTGACCTCGGGATCCACGTCGACGCCCCGATCCCTGAGCTGGGCGTGGAGCCCATCGATGTCGTCGGTCCGCAGGCCGATCCCGGTGTCCCTGCTGCCCGCCTCGTTGTCGGGCCCGGGCGGGCAGAGCGCGATCGGGGTCTGGGTACCACTCGGAGCCACCTCGACCCAGCGGCCCTCGACCCCCTCGCCGAAGGGGACGTCGGCGCGCTTCTCGAGGCCGAGCGTCTCGGTGTAGAACTCGACCATCCGGTCCTGGTCAGAGACCGGAATGATGACGTTGGCAACTTGGCTGATCCTGGCGCTGGTGGCTGTGCTTGTGCTCATCGGTCCTCCTGGGGTTGGAAGTTCGTTCACCCACAAAGACCGGCGGTGGGGACCGGGCTCATCGGTCTCGCTGCAGGTTCGTCCTAGGAGCTCGCGTAGGCCTCGCTGCCGAGGATGTGAAGCGAGACGTACTCCTCGTCGCCCACGACCCAGCTGTCGTGGCCCGGCGGCACATAGAAGAAGTCACCGGGCTTCATCACCACCTCGCGGCCGTCGTCCATCTTCGCCACCGCCTGGCCCCGCAGGACGAGCCCGACGTGCTCGACCTGGCAGGACGCCTCTCCGGTCACCGGGCCGACGTGCTCGGACCACTTCCAGCCCGGCTCGTAGGTCGCGCGGCCGATCGTGGCGGGTCCCACCTTGTAGAGCTCGAACCTCCCCCTCTCGAAGGAGCGGACCTCGGTCGGGTTGTCGAAGTTGATCAGCTCGAGATCCATCAAGAGGGCTCGACTCCCAGGAACTCCTGCTCCAGGGTGCCCGATTCGTGCACGGTCACCACGAGCAGCGGAACCTCCCCCACGTTCCGGAAGCCGTGCGGCGTATCAGGCGGCACGACCAGCATCTGGTCCGGACTGAGCTCGGTGACGGTGTCCCCAGCGGTCCAGCGGCCGTGACCTTCGAGCAGGACGAATGTCTCCGAATAGGGGTGCACATGCAGCTCGACGAACTTCCCTGGAGGGGTTCGGACCACGAACATCGTGATGTCGATCCCCGCGCGCTCCTTACCCTCGAAGAGGGCAGCCGTCGGGCTGAGCTTCAGGTCCTCGAGGTCCAGCTTGACGACCTGTGGCGCTGCGCTCATGTTCGACCTCCTACTAGCGGCTGAAGCGCGCCGCCTCCTCGGAGCCCTCGGTGGCGGACCCCTCGCTGTATGAGTGGGCTCCGGCTCCGGCGAGCTTGCCCGCCTCGACGATCAGGTACTCCTCGCGGATCGGCTTCCCCTCGAAGTGGCATTCGAGGATCTCCCTCGTTCCCGCGGCGTAACGCGCCTGGGCGGAGAGACTCGAGCCGGAGGTGTGCGGGGTCATGCCGTGCCACGGCATCGTCCGCCAGGGGTGATCCTGCGGCGCCGGCTGGGGGAACCAGACGTCGCCCGCATAGCCGGCGAGCTGGCCGGACTCGAGCGCCCTGACGATCGCGTCGCGGTCGCAGATCTTGCCGCGCGCCGTGTTGATCAGGTACGCCCCGCGCTTCATCCGGGAGAGCATCTGCTCGTCGAACAGGTTTTCCGTCTCGGGATGGAGCGGAGCGTTGATCGTGACCACGTCGCACTCCCCCACCATCTCCTCGGTGGTCGCGTGGAAGGTGACCCCCAGCTCCTCCTCCACCTCAGACGGCAGCCGATGGCGGTCCGTGTAGTGCAGGCCGACATCGAACGGCTTCATTCGCCGGAGCACGGCCGTGCCGATGCGGCCCGCGGCGACGGTGCCGACCTGCATCCCCTCCACGTCGTACTCGCGCGAGACGCAGTCGGCGATGTTCCAGCCGCCGTCGACGACCGTCTTGTAGGACGGGATGTAGTTCCGGACCAGTCCCAGGATCATCATCACAACGTGCTCGGAGACGCTGATCGAGTTGCAGTAGGTGACTTCGGCGACCGTGATGCCGTTGTCGATGGCGGCCTGCAGGTCGACGTGATCCGAGCCGATTCCCGCGGTGATCGACATCTTCAGGTTGGGCGCCTTTGCGATCCGCTCGGCGGTCAGGTAGGCCGGCCAGAAGGGCTGTGAGATCACCACCTCGGCGTCGGGGAGGTGCTGGTCGAACTCCGATCCCTCGCCGTCCTTGTCCGCGGTCACCACCAGTTCGTGGCCGGCGTCCTCGAGGAACTTCCGCAGGCCCAGCTCGCCGGAGACGCAGCCCAGCAGCTCGCCCGGTGAGAAGTCGATCGCGCTCGGCGTCGGGGTCGTCTGCCCGTCCGGATACTTCTCGATCTTGGGGATGTCGTCCCGCGCGTATTTCGGCGGGTAGCCGTCCACCGGGTCGTCGTAGAGAACACAAACGATCTTCGCCATCTCGATCAGCCTCCTGCTGGATTGCCATCTGGTTGGGAGTCGGAGGACCGCCCGGGCACCCAGTCGGTGCCGGCCAGCGGGATCTTGGCCATCGCCGCCGCCTCGACGGTCAGCGCGACCAGGTCCTCCGGCTCGAGGTTGTGGACGTGGGACTTGCCACAGGCACGCGCGATCGTCTGCGCTTCCAGAACCATCGCGCGCAGGTAGTTCGCTATGCGGCGGCCGCGGAGCTCCGGGTCGAAGCGGCTCGCGAGCTCGTCGTCCTGTGTCGAGATCCCGACCGGATCGCGACCCTCGTGCCAGTCGTCATAGAAACCGGCCGCGGTGCCGATCCGCTCGTAGTCCTGCTCGAACCGGTGTGAGTTGTCGCCGAGGGCGACGATGGCGGCCACCCCGATCGAGACCGCGTCGGCACCGAGAGCGAGCGCCTTGGCGACGTCGGCACCGGAGCGGACCCCGCCGGAGACGATCAGCTGCACCTTCCGGTGCATGTCCAGCTCCTGGAGCGAGCGGACCGCCTCCGGGATGGCCGCCAGGATGGGAATGCCGACGTGCTCGATGAAGACCTCCTGGCTGGCGGCGGTGCCACCCTCCATGCCGTCGAGCACGATCACGTCGGCGCCGGCCTTGACGGCCAGGGCCACGTCGAAGTAGGTGCGCGTGGCGCCGATCTTCACGTAGATCGGCTTCTGCCAGTCGGTGATCTCCCGGAGCTCGCCGATCTTGATCTCGAGATCGTCCGGGCCGGTCCAGTCCGGGTGGCGGCAGGCGCTGCGCTGGTCGATCCCCTTCGGCAGGTCCCGCATCTCGGCGACCCGGTCGGAGATCTTCTGACCCATCAGCATCCCTCCGCCACCGGGCTTGGCCCCCTGGCCGACGACGACCTCGATGGCGTCGGCTCGCCTCAGGTCGTCCGGGTTCATCCCGTACCGCGAAGGAAGGATCTGGTAGACGAGCTTGCTCGAGTGGTCGCGCTCCTCCGGGAGCATGCCGCCGTCACCGGTCGTGGTGCTCGTCCCCATCGCGGTCGCGCCACGGCCCAGTGCCTCCTTGGCCGGCGCTGAGAGAGCGCCGAAGCTCATCCCCGCGATGGTGATCGGGATCTCGAGGTGAATCGGCTCCTTCGCGAACCGGGTGCCCATGGTGACGTCGGTCGCGCAGCGCTCCCGGTATCCCTCGAGCGGATAGCGGGAGACGCTCGCGCCGAGGAAGAGCAGGTCGTCGAAGTGCGGCACGCGGCGCTTGGCGCCGAAGCCCCGGATGTCGTAGATCCCCTCGCGTGCCATCCGGTGGATCTCGTGGATGGCGTTGCGGTCGAAGAGCGCCGACTCGCGCAGTCCCGGCCGCCAGCGGTCGACGAGCTCGGAGTCGTAGGGCTCCTCCTTGCGCAGGGCGTCGAACTCGGTCATCAGTACGCGCCCGCGTTGTCGACGTGGAAGTTGTAGAGCTGCCGAGCCGACCCATAGCGGCGGAAGTCGGCGGCCTTCGCATCCGCCTCGCCGAGCTCGAGGAGGCGCTCGAGCTCGTCCGTGTGCTCGGGCCGCATCTCCTTCTCCACGCAGTCGGCACCGAGTCCCGCGACGTCCCCCCGCACGTAGACATGGGCCTCGTAGATGGAGTCGCCGAGCCCCTCCCCGGCGTCACCGCAGACGACCAGAGCTCCCTTCTGCGCCATGAAACCGCCGACGTGTCCGATCGAGCCGTGAACGACGATCTCAATTCCCTTCATCGAGATACCGCAGCGCGCCGCGGCGCTCCCCTTGATCACCAGCAGGCCTCCACGGCCGGTCGCCCCCGCGGACTGACTCGCGCTCCCCTCGACGATCACACGCCCCGACATCATGTTCTCGGCAACGCCCACCCCGCAATTCCCCGCGACCCGGACAGTCGCGTGCTTGTTCATCCCGGCGCAGTAGTAGCCGACGTGGCCGTCGATCTCGATCTCGATCTCGCCGTCCAGGCCCGCGGCGAGGGCGTGCGCGCCCTCCGGGTTCTCGACCCGCCAGTGGCTCGGACCCGCCGGGCCCGCGTCGTGGAGTCGCTGGTTGAGCTCCCTCACGGTGGTCGTCGCGAGGTCCACCGACTCGAGGGCGGCGGGCGCGGTGCTCACGCTACCTTCGCTCGCTCCCACGAGTAGACGCGACCGGGCTCGGGCTCCCACTGCGTCGCTTCCTCGGCGCCCGGGAGAGTGGCGATCGCCCTGTACTCGGAGGCCATCGCGACCCAGTCGTCCGTCTCGGCCATCACCGCCGGCTTGCAGGCGATCGGGTCGCGCAGGACGGCGAAGCCGTCCGCGGTGCCGACGGCGAACGTGTAGAAGCCGTCGAGGTCCGTCAGGCAGCGCTCGAGCGCCGTCTGCAGGTCGTCTCCCTCAGACAGGCGCCAGGTCAGGAATCCGGCCGCGACCTCGGAGTCGTTGTCCGTCTGGAACTGGATCCCCTGACCACGCAGGAAGACCCGCAGCCGGTTGTGGTTGGAGAGCGACCCGTTGTGGACCAGGCAGAGGTCGAGGCCCGTCGAGAACGGATGCGAGTGCTCCGTTGTCACCCGGCTCTCCGTGGCCATCCGGGTGTGGCCGAGGGCGTGGGTGGCGGACACCTGGTCCAGACCGAAGCGCACGAAGAAATCGCGCGGGTCACCGGCCTCCTTGTAGATCTCGATCCGCTCGCCGACGCTCATCACGCGGAGCTCGGGGTGCTGGGCGGCCAGCCAGCGCTGGAGCTGCTCGCCGTCGTCGCCCACCACGAAGAGGGCGTGGGTGGCGCGGATCTCGGGCTCGGTCACGTCGCCGAAGCTCTCCGAGAGCTCGGTGTGGAGCTCGTGCCAGGGGTAGTCCTCGTCGGGAGAGAAGAGCGACACCTTGCACGAGCCGGCCGGTGCCGGGTCGCGGTAGAGGGCGACCCCGGCGCTGTCGGGTCCGCGATCGGCGAGCTGCCCGAGCATCGCGCTCAGGTGCGCTCCGAGGTTTTCCTCAACCTCGCTTGACTTGCTGAACAACCCGGCGATACCGCACATATCTGAACCTCGCTCTCAGGCGAGCTGCAGGTACCGGTCGATCTCCCACTTCGTGATCTGCTCGTGTGCCTGCTGCCACTCGCGCCGCTTGCAGCGAACGAAATAGTCGATGTAATCCTCATCCCGGGCCTTGCCCAGGGCCTTGCGAAGCACCTCGTCCTCCTCGAGCGCTCGCGTGGCATCGAGGAGGTTCTCCGGCAGCGTCTCGACCCCCATCTTCTTCCGGTCCTCGACGGTGGTCTCGTACATGCTGCCGCTGCTCGGATCGCCCGGGTCGATCCCGTTCTCGATCCCGTCCAGCCCGGCCGCCAGCACGGCCGTCGCCGCGAGGTACGGGTTGCAGGCGCCGTCGACGGTGCGGTCCTCGATCCGCCCCTCCTCCGGGATGCGGAGCATCATCGTGCGGTTGTTCCAGCCGTAGGTGACGTAGGCGGGCGCCCAGGTCGCGCCGCTCGTCGGGGCGCCGATCACGAGCCGCTTGTACGAGTTGACGGCCGGAGCGGTGAGGGCGATGTACGCCTTGGCGTGCTTCTTCAGCCCGCCGACGAAGTTGTAGCCCTTCTCGCTCAGCCCCATGCCGCGCTCATCCTTGTCCCTGTCGGCCAGGAAGACGTTGGTGTCGCCGTCCCAGAGACTCATGTGCATGTGGCAGCCGTTGCCGGTGAGGCTGCCGAACGGCTTCGGCATGAACGTCGCGATCAGTCCGCGCTCCTGGGCCATCGCCTCGACCATGTAGCGGTAGAAGATCGCTCGGTCGCCGCTGGTCAGCGGATCCGACGGGCCGAAGTTCTGCTCGAACTGCCCGTTGGCGTCCTCGTGGTCGGTCGCGTAGAGCTCCCAGCCGAGCGAGTTGACGTTCTTGATCACCTCGGAGACGAAGTCGAAGCTCCGCGTCAGGGCGCGAATGTCGTAGCAGGGGAGCTCGAGGGTGTCGAGCTTGTCGGCGATCTCGATCCCGCCGTCGTCCGTCTGGCGCAGCAGGAAGTACTCGAGCTCGTAGCCGATCTTGAACTGGTAGCCCATCTCCTCGCAGCGCTCCATCTGATGACGCAGGATCGTGCGCGGGCAGTACGGCCACTCCTCGCCCTCAACCGTGACATTGGAGGCGAACCAACCGACGTTCGGCTTCCAGGGCAGCTTCGTGAACGAGCCGACGTCCGGCATGGCGATCATGTCGGGGTCGTTGGGTTGCTGGCCGATGTCACCGGCCGCGAAGCCGGCGAAGCCGGCCCCGTCGGTGAACAGCGACTCCACCTCCTCGGCGGGGATCAGCTTGGCGCTCGGTCTCGCGTGCATGTCCACGAAGTTCGCGAACAGGAACTCGATCCCGTCGTCCTTGACTGCCTTGCGTACGTCGTCTTCTGTGGGGCGCTTTTGATCGGTCATGGATGCCTTTCTCTCACATCAGGAGTCGCCGGGCAACCCGCCGCTTCGGTCGGCAGAGGTCCACTGGAGAGCCACAGGTCCAGCATATAGACCTATTGAACCAATTTGTCTAGTATGGCCCGCGAGCGGTCTGCTCGAGGCGTCGTCAACACCAATGTCCTTCCTCCTCACCTGTCCCAACTGTGGCCCGCGGGAGGTCACGGATTTCGTCTTCGGCGGCGAGGTCGTGCCACGCCCGAAGGCCAAGCCGTCCCAGAGGGAGCTGAACACGTACAACTACTTCCGCCGCAACATCGCTGGGGCCCAACGCGAGTGGTGGTATCACCGGTCCGGCTGCCGAGCCTGGTTCCTGGCGGACCGGGACACCACCACAAACGAGGTCAGCTGGGTCGGGCTGCCCGAATGAGCGACAGACTGCCTCCGGGGCCGAACCAGCGAATCAATCGCGCGCGTCTCATCAGCTTCGACTTCGACGGCAAGAAGGTCGAGGCGTACGAGGGGGACACGATCGGCTCGGCGCTCCACGCCTCCGGCCGCCGGACCATCTCCCGTAGCTTCAAGTACCACCGCCCGCGTGGGCTGCTCTGCTGCGCCGGCCAGTGCCCGAACTGCCTCGTCGAGGTGGACGGCTGGCCCGGCGTGCGGGCCTGCACCGAGCCGGTGCGGCCGGGGATGGAGGTCAGGCACCTGAACGCGAGCCCGTCGCTCGAGTTCGACGCGATGAGGGCCACCGACCTGGTCGGCAGCAGGCTCACGCCGCCCGGCTTCTACTACAAGACGTTCATCCGGCCCCGGCGCCTCTGGCCGCTCTACGAGCGAGTCCTCCGCCACGCCGCCGGCCTCGGCAAGCTGCCGAAGAAGCAGGCGGAGCGCGAATGGCACACCGAGTACCGCCGCCGCCACGCGGATGTCCTGGTGATCGGCGGCGGCATCGCCGGCATGGCCGCCGCGCTGCGAGCGGCCGAGTTGGGTGCCGACGTCGTCCTCGTCGATGACGGCCCTGAGCTCGGCGGT
>DASTAI010000342.1:0-2468 GCA_035712865.1 Solirubrobacterales bacterium | reverse complement strand
GACGATGCCGCCCAGCACCGGGGCGGGTGGGGTGGAGGCGGTATCGACCTGGGCGAGCCTCGTGAGCGCCGCCCCGTCCGCGAGGCCCAACAGCCTGATCTCGATGGTGTCCTGGTTGGTCATCTGATGTCCCCTCTTCGTGTTCAGTGATTGAACGATTGGATGGTCTCGCAGGTGAGGTATCAGCGCAACATGGATTCCTTCTCAGCGTGATAAGTTGTGCTTATGCTCGACGTGCGGCGTTTGAGAGTCCTACGTGAGGTCATCACGCAGGGATCGTTCTCCGGCGCGGCCGACTCCCTCCACCTCTCTCAGTCGGCCGTCAGCCAGCAGATCGCGGTGCTCGAGCGCGAGGTCGGCATTCCGCTCCTCGAGCGGACCAACGACGGTCCCAAGCTCACGCCGGCAGGCGAGGCGCTGATGGAGCACGGCGACGCCGTCATCTGCCGCCTCGAGGAGGCGGAGCGGGAACTGGCGCAGATCGCGGGACTCGAGAGCGGCCGGCTGCGGCTCTCGAGCTTCTCGACCGCGAGCGCGACCCTGATGACTCGGGCCCTGTCGATCTTCCGGCAGCGCTTCCCGAAGATCGAGCTCGAGTTCACCGAGGCGGACCCCGAGGAGACGTTCCCCGCCCTCAAGCGCGGCGACTCCGACCTCGCCGTCCTCTTCGACTATCCCTCGTTCCCGCTCGACTTCTCACGCGACGTCGAGGCCGAGCTGATCTACGAGGAGCCGATGCGCATCGCGCTGCCGCCGGGGCATCCGCTCGCCGGGGCAAAATCGGTCCGCACCGAGGACCTGGCCGACGAGGACTGGCTCTGCGGGGCGATGCCGAGCTCCTGCCGCTTCCAGGTGATCAACCTCTGTCGCGAGGCCGGCTTCGAGCCCAAGATCGCCTTCCAGAGCGAGGACTACGAGGTGATCAAGGGGTTCGTCGCGGGCGGCCTGGGCGTCTCGCTCCTGCCGGAGCTGGCGGGCGGCCACCCGGGGATCGAGTTGCGATCCGTGCGCGGGCAGAAGCCAGTGCGCAGGGTCTGGGCGGCAACGCGCGAGACCGAGGCGCGACCGCCGGCCGCGGAGCAGATGCTGGGCGTCCTCCGAGAGGTCTGCCGGGAGTTCCGCGAGGGATCGCGGCTCCGAGCCGCCGCCTAGCCAGGCGTCAGCTGCACGATTACTTGCAGCTCCGGGACCGGGGGGCTCGGGGCGCGACCGCCGCGAGGGCGCTGTGAGAGCGTTCGCTACGGTTCCAGGCTCGATAGAGCCGAATCCCCGGCATTGAGCCTGGGAGCGGGGGAACCAAGTTGTTGGGGCGAATCGCCGGCCACAGCACCGGCGTAACGCGACTCAAAGCGTGAGCCCGTCAGCTAACCCCGCAGGCGACGAAGTGATGAAAGCCCTGAAGACATCCCTCCTTGGCCTGGCCTGCGCTGCCACTAGCCTCGTTGCCCTCGGGGTCGGTCTGGCGGGAGCCGAACCGTCGCTCAAGGACCAGATCGATTCGGCGAAGTCGGATGCCGGCCAGCTCTCCGGCCGCATCCAGGCCCAGACGGCGCACATCGTCTCGCTGACCGAGCAGGCGCACCAGGCCGGCGCCCAGGCGATGGTGGTCGCGGCGCAGGTCGAGCGGACCGAGACACGGGCGCGCCAGCTGGCCGCCGAGCTCCGTGCGGCGGAGGCCTAGCTCGACCGGCTGCGCGCCGAATACGCCGTCGCGGTCAAACAGCTGGAACAGCGGCTGGTCGCGATCTACGAGAGCGACACTCCGGATGAGCTCACGGTGCTGCTCAACGCGAATGGCTTCGACGATCTTGCCACCCGCACCGCGTATCTCGATGCGCTCCATGCCGCGGACCGGCGCGTCGCCGCTCAGGTGGCGAGGCTCCGCGACCAGGTGGCGCAGCACGTCCACCGGGTCGCCGACCTCAAGCAGCGGGCGGACGACGAGGCGGAACAACTGACTGCCGAGCGCGCGAGCCTCGAAGCGAGCCAGCAGGCCGCGAATGAGGCCGCCGCCGCGGTCACAGCCGCTCGCGAGCAGACGGTGTCGTCGCTCTCCGACGCCAAGGGTCAGGTGGCCGACCTGGAGCAGCAGCTCGCCGAGCAGGAGGCGTCGTCCGGCGCGGGGAACCCGGCCTACCTCGGTGGCCCGTACTCGATCCCGACCTACATCGTCATGTGCGAGTCGGGGGGCAACTACCACGCGCTGAACGCGTCGAGCGGGGCGGGTGGCGCCTACCAGATCCTCCCCTCGACCTGGGCCGCCTACGGCGGGCAGGGGGCCCCGCAGGACGCTCCCAAGGCCGAGCAGGACCGCATCGCCGCCGAGATCTGGCGCGATTCCGGCCCGAGCGCCTGGGCCTGCGCCTAGCGCCGAACCGGCGCTCGGAACTAGTCGCCGGCGATCTGCTTCAGGTCCTTCGGACGCATCAGCGCGTGGAGGAGATGGTCGTCGAGAGCGGCGATGCCGC
>DASTAI010000341.1:0-3456 GCA_035712865.1 Solirubrobacterales bacterium | reverse complement strand
ACCATCAGGTCGAGGGCGCGGTCGAGAAGGCCCGTCACCCGAGCCCCCGTCCTGGTGGTGTCAAGGTTTCGTCCACTGTTTGACGTGCAAGCTTCTAACAAGTAACCTGGTTTCTGTCAAGAGTCCGTCCAGTGTCTGTCTCCGCAAACAACCCCGAGCAGGGACCACTCGTCCGAATCGGCGAGCTCAGCCGCCGAACGGGAGTGGGGGTGGACTCGCTGCGTGCCTGGGAGCGCCGCTATGGGCTGCTGCGGCCGCAGCGCAGCCCCGGCGGCTTCCGTCTCTACGGCGCCGAGGACGAGGAACGAGTCAGCGCCATGAAGGCGCTGATCGAATCCGGGGTCTCGGCCGCCGAAGCGGCGCGGCTGGCGGGTTCGGGTCCAACTGACGCCATCCGTCCCGCGGGCGAGGAGGGAAGCGACCACGCGCAGCGGCTGGCGGCGGCCCTGTCCCGCTTCGATGAGGCGGATGCCAACGCGATCCTGGACGACGCCATCGCCCGGTTCACGGTCGATGGCGTCGTCAGCCTCGTCCTGCTGCCAGTGCTCCACGAGATCGGCACCCGCTGGGAGCGCGGCGACGTCTCGGTGGCGGAGGAGCACTTCGCCACCGCGCTGCTGCGCGGACGCATGCTGGCGCTCGGTCGCAACTGGGGCGGGGGGACGGGACCGCTCGCGCTGCTCGCCTGCCCACCCGGCGAGCAGCACGATCTCGGCCTGATCGCCTTCGGCCTCGTCCTCCGAGAGCGAGGCTGGCGCATCGCCCTGCTCGGAGGCGACACCCCGATCGAGACGATCTCCGACGCGGTGACGAAGCTGGCGCCCGACGTCGTGGTGCTTGCGGCGGTGACCCCCCAACCGTTCGAAGCCGTCGCCGACCGCATCAGAGCACTTGCCGGAGAGACGCCCGTGCTGATCGGTGGCGATGGGGCCGGCGAGGGACTGGCGCAGAGCCTGGGCGCCCGCGCGCTCCGGCCCGATCCGGTTGGCGCGGCGGCGGGTATGGCAGGAGCACGATGAGCGATGAGCCCCGCACCGCTCTGGTCACCGGCGCCACAGGCTTCATCGGCGGCAGGCTGGTGACCGCGCTGGCCGACGACGGCTGGAACGTTCGCGCGCTCGTTCGAGACAGAGATCGCGCAAAGGATCTGGGAGATGGCGGGATCGAGCTCTTCCAGGGAGACGTGCTCGATGCCGATTCACTGCGCCGCGCCGGCGAGGGGGTCGAGGTCGCCTACTACCTCGTGCATTCGATGGGCCGAGGCGAGAACGGCGACTTCCAGCAGCGGGAGCAGCGGGCGGCGGAGAACTTCGCGCAGACCGCCGAGGAGGATGGTGTCGGCCGTGTCGTCTATCTCGGCGGCCTCGGTGACCAGCCGAGGTCCAAGCATCTCCGCAGCCGGGCGAAGACGGCGGAGATCCTGCGCGCGCAAGGTCCCCCGCTGACGTATTTCCGGGCGGCGATGGTGGTCGGCGCCGGGAGCGAGTCCTATCGAACGCTCCGCTACCTCGTCCAGCGGCTGCCGGCGATGATCGGGCCGGCGTGGCTCAAGACCCCAACGCAGCCGATCGCGGTAGAAGACGTCGTCGCCTACCTCAGCAGCGCGCCGGACGTCCCCGAGTCCGAGGGGCGGGAGGTCCAGATCGGCGGTCCCGACGTCCTCTCCTACGGCGACATGCTGGATCGGATGGCATTTGCGCTCAAGACCTATCCGCGTCCGCGGGTACCCGTCCCGATCCTCACCCCGTGGCTTTCCTCGCTCTGGATCGGGCTGGTCACCCCGGTCGACGCCGGGGTCGCGCGGCCTCTCGTGGAGGGTCTTGCGACCCCGACGGTGGTGAGCGATGGGTCGGGTGCCGAGCCGTTCGACATCGATCCCATTCCCTTCACCGAGGCGCTGGAGCGGGCTCTGGCCGAGGATCGGGAGATCCAGCCCTCCCGATGAGCGCCGAGCTCAGGCTCCACCCGGACCGGCTCGGCAAGGTCCCGCGAACCGGTGCGGTCGAATCCGTCCAGGAGGCCGACCTCCGGCTGGACGGGCCGGCACCGGATGTGGTCAGCCGCACCTTCCTGGAATGGGCCGCCCGGACTTACTGGCGTCTGATCACTCGCTTCACGCTCGGCCTGATCCGGGTCGCCTCCGACGATGGCGATCAGTGCGTCGTCCTGGTGGGCCGTCCGCTCGTCCTGCTGCGCTTCCACACGCCTGAGTACTCCGTCTCCGAGCGGGAGGGCTCGGTCACCTGGCGGATCAAGCGGGGCATCCTGGTGTCCCGGGAAGGGCGTGACTGCGGGCAGCTCCGCCTCTCGGTGGCGGAGGCTGGGGAGGGGGGCACCACCGTCCACGTCGGCATGGAGGTCCGGAACTTCTATCCCTGGCTGCGGGGCAGCGGGCCGTTCGCCCGGGTCGGCGTCTGGATCTACGCCCAAACCCAGCAGCGCATCCACCGGGCGGTCACGCGCGCCTTCCTGAAGAGGCTGGCGGCGAGCGCCTAGCTCGGCGGCGCCACGATCGGCTCGGGGTAGTCGATCCGGTCTCGGGACTGATCGTCGAGCTTCCAGGGCTCGTGGATCGACCGCCCCTCGAGGCCCTCGAGCTCCGAGACGTACCGCCGCACGTAGGCGCCGTCCGGATCGAAGCGGCGTGCCTGCCGGATCGGGTTGAGCACCCGGTTCGGCCTGGTGTCGTTTCCCGTCCCCGCGACCCACTGCCAGTTGCCGCGATTGTTGGCGAGGTCGGCGTCGACGAGCAGCGCTTCGAAGTGGTCGGCTCCCGCCCGCCAGTCGACGCCGAGGGTCTTGGTGAGGAAGGAGGCAACGATCAGCCGCGCGCGGTTGTGCATATAGCCCTCGGTCGCGAGCTGGCGCATGCCGGCGTCGACGATCGGAAAGCCCGTGCGGCCCTCCTTCCAGGCGTCGAGCTCCTCGCCTGGCTTCTTCCAGCGCCGGCCGCGCTGCCGGTAGTCCTCGTGCACGAGGTCTGGGCGGGCGGCCATCACCTGATGGTGGAAGTCCCGCCAGCAGAGCTGACGGATGAACTCACTGTTCCCAGCGCCGTCCTCGGCTCGCGCCACCACCTCATTCGCCGAGAGGCAGCCGAAGTGCAGGTCGGCGCTGAGGTGCGAGGTGGCATCGGCCGCCAGGTCGTCGTTGAGCTCGGTGTACCGGCGGGCTTCGCCGCGCAGCCAGCGCCCGAGACGCCGGCGAGCGGCCGTCTCACCGCCACTCGGCAGGTCCTCCGCCGGCTGCTCCCGGGTCAGATCGGAGAGCTTGGGGATGCTCCCCCAGCGAAGGCGCGATGGTGAGCGGAGCTTGCGGGGCGCGGGCAGAGGATCGCGCTTGCCGGCTCGCCGCCAGGCGTTCCAATAGGGGGTGAAGACGCGGTAGTGATCGCCGTTCGCCGGTGTCACCTCGCCCGGTGGGATCACGGTCACCCCCTCGAATGCCCGCACCGCC
>DASTAI010000340.1:0-7460 GCA_035712865.1 Solirubrobacterales bacterium | reverse complement strand
CCGCTTCAGCGGCCACGGCTGTGCGATCAGCCAAGCGGCGGCGTCGATGGCCTCCGACGAGGTCGTGGGCATGAAGGTCGACGAGCTCCTGCGGCTCGACCGCTCCTTCGTGCTGGACCTGCTCGGCATCGACATCTCGGCGACGCGGATGAAGTGCGCGATGCTCGGCCTCAAGGTGGTCAAGGGCGCCAGCCTGGGCGAGCCCGCGGACTGGGAGGACGAGGGCGAGCGGGGCGACCCGGCCGAGGCCGCTTCCCTCTAGGCCGTCCCCTAGCGCAGCCGCTTCGCAGCTGACAGCGCGGAGCGGCAGATCACTCCGCTGGCCTTGGATTGCGCCACCTTCGCCTGGACGACCGTCGCTCCCTGCAGCTGGGAGCTGAAAACCCACTTGCCCTTGCCGTTCGTCCTGTTATCGGCGAGGTCGATCGGCGCCCGATCCGGAGCCACCTCGAGGAGGACGACCTTGCGGTTCGCGATGCAGGCCGGGGAGTCGCTCGTCACCCTGCCGTGGAACGGAGGCCCTCCGGCGACCTTCAGCGTGACGGCGCTGTTCGCGGCCTCGCCCGCGCTCGCGGGCGCTGCGAGCGCGGCGACGATCAAGGGCGTCAGCGCGATGGAAGTTCTCCGGATTCCCTTCAAACAGACCTCTCGTTTGCGGGGTCTAGCGTACTTCCGGCAAGGGCGCCGGGGCCGGAATTCGGCGCGTCCGGGGATATGTTGTGCAGATGGCGGAAGACGACGAGAGAAAGTCACAGGGAACCGTCGACCGCGAGGGGGAGGAGCGCCGAGCGCAAGGGTCGACGGTCGCCGCCCTCAACGCCTTTTCCGCCGGTATCGATCCTGACTCGCGAAGCAAGCTTGGCTACGGCGACCCAGACGACGCGATGCTGGCCCTGGCCTCCGCGGTGGAGAACGGCACGCTCCGCGTCCCTCGCGTACTGGTGCTCGACTCCTTGGTCCGGCTCGCGAACAGGCGCGGAGGAGACGAGCTCAAGGCTCGCGATCAGGCGCTGAACACGCTGCTCCGGGCGCTCCTCGCGGACGCCCCAGCCCCGGAGGTGGATTTGACGCAGGGGCTGCCCGCGGTTCGCACGGCGCTCGATTCGGTTGCATCGGTGAAGGACATGGCCGAGGCCCCTCACCCATGGCAAGTCTTCACCCAGCAGTCCCGAGCCGCCCTGGGGCTCAGCCAGGCTGAGGTCGAAAAGCCCGTCTGCAACGACAGCCAGAAGGTCGTCAAAGGCCCGTACAAGGCGGTCGGGGTGACGGTCGAGTTCTATACGGATGCCAGCCCGGGCGAGCTGCGGGACTTCTGCGATCCGACGCTCTGGCACCTGTGCAGCGCGTACCAGAAGAAGATGACGCCGTGGACCGGGGCCGGCGCGATCAATCAGCAGGGCCCTGGCCCGCACGGATGGCGCCGTGACCTTCTCGAAAGGGTCCAGCTCTCGCCAGTGATGGAGCTCAAGGCACCGCTGCGGTTCACCTACGGGATCGAGAAGGAAAACGATCCGGACTGGGTGCACCTGGACTATCTACTGCTCGAGGACACCGAGGGCATCCTCGAGAGGAAAGACGTCTTGGTCGACGAGGGCGCTCTTGACGTGCGGCGGGTGACCGGTGGGAAGCACCAGGGGCGCACGCGAGTGACCGCACTCAAGGCGATCCTGTTCGCGGACCCGCTGCTCGCGAACTGGACGACCGTCGCCTGCGACACCTTCTGGATGGACCTGGTCATCGACGCGGCGGTCGGTTGCCTGGGACCCGGCGCGACAATAGACTCGACGGGAGGCAAATCGAAGATGGCGGCCAGCAAGGAAGTCCCACTCGCCGAGGTGATCCAGCGCGCCACAGATGAAGCGCGCAAGTCGGTCACCACCTACGGGAAGCTCGCCGACGAGGCGGCCGCCCAGCTCACCGGCGATTCTCCCGCGAGCGCCGACAAATGGGTCGAGCTGACCAGCCGAACCTGGGCCCAGGCGGCCCGGGACGCGGCGCGGGCGTGGACGACGTACGTCGCCGTGCTGGGGGCCCTCTCCGAATCTGGCGGCAGCAAGAGCAAGCCAGAAGACGACGAAACGTAGTCCGATGGCCGGGGCCTCGGACGACCTCGTCGCCGCGCTGGTCCGGGGCTGGGCGACAGTCGCGCAGGCGTGGCTTGAGGCGGCTAACGCCATGACGATCGGGTTCCTCGACCTCGCCGACGCCGAGACCGGACCGATGGACTTCAACCAGCAAGTCGTGATCGTCCCGCGGCAGCCGGCCGCCACCCCGATACATCCCAGAGGCTTCACCGACTGGGACCAAAACGAGCTCGCCCCCGCGGCACTGACTCTCGAGCCGGCCCAGATTGCTGCCGACGCGGTGACGAAGGTGCGCCTGGTGGCCAAGCCGCCACCAGGCACGGCGAGCGGGACGTATACGGGCTCGCTCCACGACCCCACCGGCACCTGCGTGTTCGAGGAAGTCGTCGTCTACGTAGTCGGCGACAAGGCGCCCTGAGGCGGCGCGTCGTCATCCTCGGTGGCGGCATGGCCGGTCTGGCCGCGGCGTGGCGCCTGAGCGACCCCGACCGCGAGCCGGCCGAAGTCACCGTCTATCAGCGCGGCTGGCGCCTGGGCGGAAAGGGAGCGTCGTCGCGTGGGCCCAACGGACGGATCGAAGAACACGGGCTGCATGTCTGGCTCGGCTTCTACGACAACGCCTTCCGCCTGCTTCGCTCGTGTTATGAGGAGCTCGATCGGGCCAGCACCGACCCCGGCTGCCCGATCCAGGACTGGCGCGACGCTTTCGTCCCGGCCAGCACGATCGGACTGGCGCGTCCGGAGGGGGAGGATAACTCCGTCTGGCTCGCTGGATTTCCCGAGAACGACCGGCTGCCGGGAGGAGAGCCTTCCGGCGATGAACTCACCGCGGTCGACTTCCTGGAACGCGGGCTGGCGCTGATCGGACGGTTCGGCGTGTCGCTGGACTCGGAGCCGGCGCAGCCACCGCGAGCGGTCCTGTCGTCGTCCGCCGATCCTCCGGCACTGGCACCCAAGGACGCGACTTCCGGAGCGGAGCTTCTGCACGGTGCGCGAGCGGGAGTCCGCGCGGTGGCCGAAAACCCTGTGGCGGCTCGTCAAAGCAGCGAGTTCGTCGAGCTCATGCTCACCATGCTGCGCGGGACCGTTGCCGATCGACTGACGGTGCGTGGCTACAACGCCGTCGACGGCCTCGACCTGCGCGACTGGCTGGCCCGGCACGGGGCGTCACGCCGCGCGCTCGACTCGCCGCTCGTGCGCGGGCACTACGACCTCTCGTTCGCCTACGAGGACGGCGATAGGACCCGTCCGCGGTTCCCGGCCGGCCTGGCGCTCCACCTCACGATGCGGATGTTCCTCGACTACAAGGGCGCGATGTTCTGGAAGATGAGGGCGGGGATGGGCGACGTCGTCTTCGCGCCGCTCTATCAGGCGCTTCGCCGGCGAGGCGTGAGATTTCGCTTCTTTCATCGCCTCGACCAGCTCCACCTCGGGGCGGATGGGCGGTCGGTGAGCGCGGCCAGCCTGGGGCGGCAGGCGAGTGTCGCCCGTGATGACTATGACCCCCTGATCCGCGTCCGCGGCCTTCCCGTGTTCTCCGATCGACCCGATCTGGCCCAGCTCGACGAGGGCGAGGAGCTGCTCGGCCACGACCTCGAATCACAGAGCTGTCGCTGGCCCGACGCGGGGCGAGTCACCCCGGCGGCGGGTGAGGACTACGACTCGCTCGTGCTCGCGGTGTCGGTGGGCGCGGTGCCGCAGACGTGCGGTGAGCTGCTCGACGCCAGCGAGCGCTGGCGATCGATGGTCGATCGCGTCGGCACGGTCGCCACCCAGGCCTTCCAGACCTGGCTGCGCGCCGACGAGCGTTCCCTCGGCTGGCCGTCCGCTGCGGCGACGGTGACCGGGTGCGGCGAGCCCTTCGATACCTTCGCCTCCCTGAGCCAGACGCTGCCCTTCGAGGACTGGCCCGACGACGAGCGGCCTCTGACCGCGACCTCCTTCTGCGCTGCCCTGCCCGAGGCGGCGATGCGCGAGCGAGCCGATCCGCGCGAGGTCGTGCGGACGAATGCGGTGCGATTTCTCGAGGGCCGTAGTCGGATGCTCTGGCCGGGCGCCGTGGACGCCGACGGAGGGTTCCGGTGGGACCTGCTCTGCGGGAACGGATCCGATTCAGCGGCGGCTTCCGATCAGGCGCGCTTCGACTCCCAGTACTGGCGCGCGAACACCGATCCGTCTGACCGCTATGTCCAATCGCTCCCCGGCAGCGACGCCCACCGGCTGCGCGCCGACGGCAGCGGCTTCGACAACCTCTTCCTCGCAGGTGACTGGATCGACAGCGGGCTCAACGCCGGCTGCATCGAGGCGGGGACGCTAGGCGGTCTGCAGGCGGCGAATGCGATCAGCGGCGCCGGACTCGATGAGGGCACCTCGGGCGGCTACCGGCCACTGGGCGCGCCCGATTCCGGAGCGGTCGCTCATGCCTGAGCGAGACCCATTCGACCCGCTGACCGCCCTGCGGGCGATGGGCGACGTCCAGCGCGCCGGCCTCGAGGCCGCGGCGTCGGTCGTCGAGCGCATACTCGAGCTGGGGCGTCATGGCACGCGGAGGCCCTATTCGTTCCACCTCCCGGCTCGGCCCGTGGACGAGACCTCCAACGGCGCGGACGCGCTCGACGAAGCGGATGCAAGGGGGGGCGGGGGCGGGGCCGGCCCCGCCGCGGGGGCGGACGCAGACGACGACTCGGCGCGTGAGGCGCGCCGCCTGCGGGCGGATGGCGAACGCCTCTTGGAATGGTGGGGCGAGTGGATGCGTGTCCTTCTCGACGCAGCTGTGGATGGTGCGGAGGCCGGCGTCGCCGAGCGAGAGGGCGCGACACGCGAGGACCAGCCGCTGCGGCTCGGCCCGGTCAAGGCGGGCGATCCGGCTTCCGGGCGAGCTTGGGTGCACATCCTCGATGGTCCGCCCGGCCCGCCGGCTCGCCTTCGCGCGACCGCTCTCACCGCCCACGACGGCGGCGTGGTCGAGGCGCAGGCGGCGAGCTTTGAACCGCCGGTGCTTGACAGCTTCGAACTGCGCTCCAGCCACGAGCTCGGGGTCACCGTCACCGTGCCGGCGGGAACACCTCCCGGCATCTACCACGGCCACGTCCTGGCAGCGGGCCTCCCGGAAATCAGCCTGGCCGTCCGGCTCGAGGTGGCGGCATGAGCGGGCCGACGGCACCGTCGGTCGAGGCCGACCTGGCCCGGTACGCGGCGCTGACTCAAGCGGCCATGAGGGCCCATCTGCCTGAGACAGAGCCACGGCGGTATCTCTGGAACCCGGTGAGGGAATACCCGGGGCGAGGCGGCAAGGCGATCCGCCCGGCCCTCTGCCTCGCCACCGCGGTCGCGTTCGGCGGCGAGCTCGAGGAGGCGCTGCCGTCGGCGGTCGCTATCGAGCTGCTCCACAACGCGTTTCTCGTCCACGACGACATCCAGGACGCCAGCCTGCGACGGCGCGGCGTGCCGACGCTCCACGCCCAGTACGGGGTCCCGCTGGCGCTCAATGCAGGGGATGCGCTCGCGATCCTGGCTGGGGAGGCGCTGCGCGACAACCGGCGACAGCTGGGAAGCCGACTGGCGGCAAGGATCGGCGACGAGTTCGACCTGATGGCGCGACGGACGCTCGAGGGTCAGGCCCGGGAGCTTGGCTGGCGCCGCGACGTCGTCCTGGAACTCGAGCCCGACGACTACCTGGACCTGATCATGCACAAGACCTGCTGGTACACGACGATCCATCCGCTGCGGGTCGGAGCTCTGATCGGCACGCTGGGCCGATCCGATCCCGATTCGCTGGTGCGGTTCGGCTTCTACCTGGGCGCGGCGTTCCAGATCCGGGACGACCTCCTCAACCTCGTTGGGGACGAAGCGAAGTACGGCAAGGAGTCCTGCGGCGACCTCTACGAAGGCAAGCGGACGCTGATGGTCATCCACCTGTTGCGTGAGGCGCGCGGCTCCGACCGCGACACGGTCGGGCGGTTCCTCACCATGGAGCGGCAGCAGCGGACTCCGGGCGACGTGGCAACGATCCTCGAGCTGATGCGACGGTACGGCAGCATCGACTTCGCGCGCGAGTTCGGTCTCGGCATCGCCGGCGCGGCCGGTGACGCGTTCGAGGAGGCGTTCGCCGAAGTGCCGGACTCACTCGAGCGACGGTTCGTCCACGAGCTCATCGCCTGGATGCTCGAACGAGAGGCCTGACTCGCGATCCCTTTGGGCGAGATACTTGGTGGGCGATGTCGAAGGAGAACGTCGCGGCCCTCCGGGCCGCGTTCGAGCAGTACGCCCACGGGGACTTCAGACCGATCGGGTTGCTTCCAGACGACTTCGAGTTGGTGATCAGTCCCGAGGCGCCCGATGCCGGGACCTATCGCGGAGAGGAGGCGAGGAGCTGGCTCCGTTCATGGGTGGCTGCCTTCGAAGGGATGACGATCGAAGCCACCGAGATTCGCGATTGCGGCGACAAGGTCTTCCTCGGAATGACGCAGCGGGGCCGTCCCTTCGGAAGCGATGTCGCGGTGGAGGGGCAGTGGTGGCAGGTTTCCACGTTTCAGGGCGCCAAGATCATCCGGGCCGAGATGTTTCGTGAACGGGCGCAGGCGCTCGTCGCCGCCGGGTTAGCGGAGTGACTTGCCGAGCCGACGACGCGCCGCCGGGATCGAAAACCCGAACGGGGATCCCTCGAAATCGACTAGTTTCCGGGTTGATTGGGATGGGCGTCGATCGCGTCAACCTCGTCAGAGAAGGCTTCGAGGCATGGAATTCCGAGGATCCGGAGTGGGTCCTCAATCACATGACGCCCGACGTCGAATGGATCGCGCCGGCGCGCGATCCATTCCCCGGCACCTACACGGGCTACGAGGGCGTCCAGGAGTTCTGGGCTCGCTGGAGGAACGCCGTCGGCCAGCTGCGCTTCGCGCCCGAGGAGGTGATCGACGCCGGGGAGCACGTCGTCGTCATCGCCCACCGCTGGGCGCGGAACGACGTCACGGGGCTGCAGATCTCCGACAAGGTCGCGCAGGTCTTCAGCTTCAACGACGACGACAAGTGCGTCCGCGTGCAGGAGTTCCACGACCGCGGGACAGCGATGAAGGCCGCGGGGATCGAGTAGGGACTACCAGCCACCGCCGCCACCTCCCCCGCCCCCGCCTCCGCCACCGCCGCTGAAGCCCCCGCCGCCGCCGCTGGAGGACTCGGGCGCGACCTGCGAGGAGAAGCCGGAGCCGAATGCGTTGCCGTCCCAGGTGGAGCCGATGTAGGCGCCGGTCAGATAGCCCCCGGCCCAGGAGCCGTCAGCGCTCTGCACGACCGGCTCCGGGATGCGCCCCGACTTGATCATCCGGTCGGCGGTGCCAAAGGCGACGCCGTAGATGAGGATCCGCTTCCAGAGCTCGA
>DASTAI010000339.1:0-2293 GCA_035712865.1 Solirubrobacterales bacterium | reverse complement strand
CGGCGTCCAGGCTCTCGAGGGCGTCGTGGTAGGCGCCCCCGGAGGTGAGCAGCGCGCCGGCCTCTCCGAGCAACCGAACGCGGCGCTCGCTGTCCTCGCCGGGGAGGATCCTGAGGGCCGCGAGCAGCCACCGCCCGCCGGTGAGGGGCGCGCGGAGCGCAACCTCATGGGCGGCGTCGACGAGCAGCTCGATCGCCTGCTCTTCGCCCAGAGCCGCCGAGCGCGCCACGTGGTGGGCCAGCTCCGCCCTCGCGGCCCCGGCGGTCGCCAGCCCCGCCGCGGCGCGGCCATGCGCGCCGACCCGCCACCCAGCCGGCATGCCGTCGTAGACCACCCGGCGCACGATCGGATGGCGGAACTCGAATCGCTGCGGCGTCGAGCTGGTTCGGACGAGATCGGCCCGGACCAGCTCGTCGAGGGCCGCCAGCGCGGTCGCGTCGTCGACCTCGGCGGTCGCGGCCACCAACCGCGGGGCAAAGGACTCACCGGCGGCGGCGGCGGCCTCGAGGACGGTTCTGTCGCCCTCGCCGAGACGATCCAACTCATCCGTGATCGCCGCGATCACCCTCGGTGGGGCGATCCTGGAGCCCCTCGGCCGCTCCGTCTCGAGCAGGACCGGTGTGCCGGCCGGCAGGCCGCTCCGCCCGAGCTGCTCCAGATAGAACGGGTTGCCGCCGCTGTCGCGGTAGACGGCCTCGCGGACCTCGACGTCAAGTGAGGGATCGAGAAGAGTGAACGCCTCCTCCGGAGTAAGCGGGGTGAGGTCGAGGCGGCTGCCGTAGCCCTCACGAGCGGATTCCTCCAGTGCCGCGATCAGCTGAGCCGGCGCGCGGCGGTAGGCGACCGCCAGCAGCAGCCCGCCGCGGAACCGGCGGAGGAGGTGAACCAGCACCTCGAGGGAGGCGACATCGGCCCAGTGAACGTCATCGAGGGCGAGCAGGACCGGCTGAGATGCCGCAAGCCGCTCGAGCAGCGCCCGGATCGCGTAGTGGGCCCGGTACCGCTGCGCCTCGCCGGTGGACGGGGGGGGCTCCCCCACGAGCCCGGAGAGCGCGGGCAGGATCGCGCCGAGCTCCCCGAGGTCGGCCTCGTCGAGGGCGCGGAAGGCCGCCGGCCCAAGCGACTCGACGTGATCGTTCAGGGCGTCGACGATCACCCCGAAAGGGATGTCCTGCTCGAACTCGGCCGCCCGCCCCCGCAGGACGAGGAAGCCTCTCTGGTCGGCCTGACGGCAGGCCTCGGCGAGCAGCCGCGACTTCCCGATCCCGGCCTCTCCACTGAGCTCGACCGCCCAGGTGGTTCCCGGTGAAACCTGCTCGAACGCACGCTCCAGCTCGGCCAGCTCACGCGTGCGCCCAACCAGCTGGGACGAGTCTCGAGTCAACGCCATCGATCTCCCCTTTGACGAGAGTACGCCCTTCGGCCAGGGGTGGATTGATCGACTTGCGGTGGAGATTCAGGGATACACCCCATACCCGAGGCTGGGGCTCGCTGGGATTCTCGATCTCCCGGCGGGCAACGAGCCTGCCACGAAGAAGGAGCTCACCAGATGCAGAGCACCAACCGAAACGGCAGGTTTGCGCGCATCGCCCTCGCGCTCGGCGCGGCGGCGATCCTCTCCCTGTCGGCCGTGTCCGGAGCCGAGGCGACGGGCAGCCCCAGCGTGGGCAAGCCCGTGGCCAAGGCCCAGAGCTACGGCAAGAAGAAGGGCCACAAGAAGCGCAAGAAGCACCACAAGAAGCGCAAGGCAGCCCCCGCCCAGCCCGTGACGGCAAGCGTGATCACGCCGTCGCCTGGTGACCTGACCGGCAATGACTTCAACGTCGACGTGTCGCTCGCCGCGCGGAACGCGCTCGGCAACGCGCTGCTGGCCAACTACACCAACGGGTTCCTCGATCCCACTGGCCCGGACGGGCAAGGCAATCCCGCGTTCCACCCGGGACACAGCACGCTCGCGCCTGGGCTGGTCGTGACGATGTCCACCACCCCCTCGATGCCGGGCACGCCGCTGGTTGGTCCCTCGACCAACCTCGCCGGTGTCTTCCAGATCAACAGCGTGACCCAGAACCATGGGCTCACCTCGACCTGGAACGACTGGCAGGTGGCTTCACCCGGTTTCTTCGGGACGAATGTGCCAGCGACCTTGACGGTCTACGCCGTCCAGGGCACGGCACCGGACGCGGTTCCGGCCGGTGGGCTTCAGCCCATCTCAAACGTCGTTCAGGAGACCTTCAACGTCGGGTCCTGACGAGCGGCGAGCCGAACCACCACGGATGAGGCGCGGCTGGTGCGC
>DASTAI010000338.1:0-7793 GCA_035712865.1 Solirubrobacterales bacterium | reverse complement strand
CGATGTTCGCCAGCAGCCCCGCGGCGATCATCAGCAGGACGGAGGGGACGAGCAGCAACGCCACGGCGAGCTGGATCTTCGGAGCGGCGCGCGCGGCCTGCTCCTCGATGACGCGCCGCTGGACCCCGCGCAGCGCCGTCGCCTGGTCGCGGAGCTGGTCCGCGAGCGGCGAGCCGTAGCGTCGCGAGCGCTCGATCACCCCGCACATGGCGGCGACCTCGCGCACCGGCGCCCGACGGCGCAGGGAGTCCAGGGCATCGGCCTGGGGAAGGCCGCACGAGATCTCGGCGGAGAGCATGGCCAACTCGCGCGCGAGCGGTCCCTCCCCCGCCCCGAGCTCCGTCAAGCCGGCCAGGGGGCTGCGCCCGGCGGCCGTCCCGACGGCGAGGAGGTCGAGCGCGTCCGGCAGCCTCGCGCGCAGGCCGCGCAGGCGCCGACGCGCGCGGTGCTCGAGCCAGGCGTCCGGTCCGAGAAAGCCGGCGGCCGGCATCCCGGCTGCCACGATCCATCCCAGCCGACTCGGCGCTGAGGGTGCGATCACCAACGCCCAGAGGCACCCTGCGAGGGCGCCTCCGGTCTTGGCCGTGAGCAGCGATGCGACGGGGAGACGGTCCGCAAGCCCCGCCCTCGCCGTTCTGGCCGAGAGCCCCAGGCGCTCGTCTGCGGAGTGCAGCAGAGACCAGCCCGCGAGCGAGTCGATGGCGGGCCGCGTGATCCCGGCCCCACCCGAACCGCGGGACGAGCGTCCTCGGTCCGGGAGCAGGTGGGTCACGGCGGCGACCACGAGCAGGAGTGCGCCCGCGCCCAGGATGAGTGCGGCGGTCACCCCGAGGGTCTCCCGAGACGACGGATCACGGCGAAGCCGATGGCCTGCAGCCCTGCGGCTGCGACCAGCATTCCCGCCGAGGCCGGCTCGGCCAGCACGCGCGAGATGAAGCCCGGCTGGAGCAGCTCGGCGAAGAGCGCCGCACCGGCGGGCAGCGCCACCACCAGCAGGCCGGTGAACCGGGCCTGTGTCGTGGCGGCGCGAGCCTCGTCATCGACCCTGTCCCGCTCGGCCGCGGCAGCCGCGAATCGGCGCATGAGGTCAGCGACGTCCCCACCGGACGCCTGCTGGCTGAGCAGTGCCATCGACAGCGACTCGACCCGATCGGAGCGGACCCGTTCGCACATCCCGCCCAACGCCTCCGCGGTGGGCGCCCCGAGCTCGAGGTCCGCCGCGACGCGGGCCAGCTCGGCCGCCGGCGGTCCCTCGAGGGACCGAGACGCCGCGCCGAGGGCTCCGCGCACCGAATGGCCGCCGGAAATGGCATCGGCGACAGCCGAGGCCACGTCGGGAACCGAGCGCTCGATGGCCGTCCGGTAGCCCTCCCTCCGTCGAGCGACGATCGCCCCCGCGAACCACGGGCCGGCAGCCGCCGCGATCGCCAAGGGCCCAATGCCGAGCAGCAGGGTCACGACCGCCGCGATTCCGCCGCTCCCGAGCAGGGCGAGCCGCCGTTGCTCCTCGGGAGTTGGGTCATAGCCCTCGCGGGCGATACGTCGCAGCGGCTTCATCGCCTCACGCGTCCAGGCGACCGCACGCGGAGCCGAGAGGATTCCCTCGCGGATCGCGATCGCCCCGAGGCCGCCCGCGAGGGCGGCCAGGGCGATCAGGCTCGGCGGGCCCACGACGCCTCACCGTCGGCGCCAAGCCGAAAGAGCTCCCTCACCCCGACCGAACCGGCCGTCCTGACCACCTCAGCCACCTCGACGACCCGGCGGGAACCATCGCTGAGGCGCGCCAGATGGATCACGAGGTCGAGGCCCCGACCCAGCTGCTCGCGGATCGCCTCGTGGGGCAGCCCGACACCAGCCATCAGCGCCAGGGTCTCGACCCGCCGCAGGGCGTCCTCGGGGGAGTTCGCGTGCACCGTCGAGAGCGCCCCCTCGTGCCCGGTGTTGAGAGCCATCAGCAGGTCGAGCGCCTCCCCTCCTCGAACCTCCCCGATCACGATTCGGTCCGGGCGCATGCGGAGAGCGCCGCGCAGCAGCTCTCGGATCGTCACGAGACCCCGCCCCTCGACGTTCGCGGGCCGGCTCTCGAGCCTCACCACCTGTGGTTGTCGCAGTCGCAGCTCCGCCGCGTCTTCGATCGTGATCACGCGTTCGTCCGGGTCGATGAACGCCGAGAGCGCGTTGAGCAGGGTGGTCTTGCCCGAGCCGGTGCCGCCGCTCACCAGGATGCTCCGCCGCGCTTCAACGGCCGCGGACAGTTGGTCGTGGAGCTCGTCCGTGAGCGTGCCCAGCTCGACCAGCTCCCGCGGGCCCGGCCGAACGGCCGAGAACCGCCGGATGGACATCGTCGGCCCGTCGACCGCGAGCGGAGGAATGACCACATGGACGCGTGAGCCGTCCTCGAGCCTCGCGTCGGCCATCGGGCTGAGCTCGTCCACGCGACGACCGAGCGGCGTCAAGATCCTCTCGATGGCGTCCCGCAGAGCGGTCTCCGACGGGAAGCTGACCTCGGTGCGCTCGATCCGGCCGCCGCGTTCGACGTAGACACGGTCGTGCCCGTTGACCATCACCTCCTCGACCGCCGGATCGGCGAGCAGGTCCTCGAGCGGGCCGAGCCCCACCGCCTCCCGCAGGATCAACTCGCAGAGGCGGGCCCGGGTGGAAGCCTCGAGCACGGCCGCGTCCTCCGCGACCAGGTCCCGGACGGCTTCGGCCAGGGGCTCCAGGACTCCATCTCCCGCCGCCTGTGCGCGCCGCCGCTCGATCAGCCTGCGACGGAGCTCGGAGGCGAGCTCCTCCAGGTGCCGGCGGCGGACACGTTCGTCCACAAGCGGTTGAGAGTGGGCTAGGGGGCTCCTCGCCCCCCTAAGGGGGCGGCGATAGCCTGGCGATGTGCCCCGTGTCGAGGTCCAGCAGGTCGACATCACCAAGCTCGACGTCGACGCGATCGCCAACGCGGCCAACACGGAGCTCCGTCACGGCGGCGGCGTGGCGGGGGCGATCTCGAGGGCGGGAGGCCCCTCGGTCCAGGCCGAGAGCGACGAGCGGGCGCCGGTCGGCCTGGGCGAGGCGGTGGAGACCACAGCGGGCGAGATGCCCTGCCGCTGGGTGATCCACGCCGCGACCATGGAGCTCGGCGGCCCGACATCGGCGGAGGTCATCCGCAGGGCGACGGCCAGGACTCTCGCGAAGGCCGACGAGCTCGGCGCGAGGAGCCTCGCGCTGGTCGCCTTCGGCACGGGCGTCGGCGGCTTCCCGCTCGACGAGGCCGCGAGGATCGAGGTCGAGGAGGTCGCAAGGCACCTCGAACAGGGCAGCCAGCTCGAGCGGGTCATATTCGCGGTCCGAGGAGCCGACGCCGAGGCAGCGTTTCGGGCTGCGATGAATCCCGGCGGCTAGCCCTGTCTAATAGGGCGAGATGGCATTTGCACCGCCCGCACGGCATCTCCTGCGCGCCAAGGACCTGGCCGACGCCCGGTACTCCGAGGCGATCCAGGTCGCCGACATGGCCGGTGCGGCCGGACTGTCGAAGGCCCACTTCAGCCGCGAGTTCCACCGCACCTTCGGCGAGTCCCCCCATCACTACCTGCTGACCAGGCGGCTCGAGCGCGCAGCCGCCCTCCTGCGGATGACCGACTGGTCCGTCGCCGAGGTCTGCGTCGAGGTCGGACTCCAGAGCATCGGCTCGTTCACCACCAGCTTCAAGCGCGCTTACGGGAAGACGCCGACCGAGTACCGGGCGAGCCAGCCGCCGGCGGCGACCGTCGCCAAGGTGCCGAGCTGCGTGCTCCGGACCTACCTCCGGCCCGAGACAGCACGTTTCAAGAAGACGGCGGATTGACCCGCGACTAGCTTGACGCGGACGTGGCAATCGAACGAAAGGAGACGAGATGATCCGCGTTGCGAACGGACAGGTATGGGTCCAGGACCAGGATGAGGCCCTCGAGTTCTGGACCAAGAAGGTCGGCTGGGAGGTCCGCTCCGACATCACGATGGAGGAGCTCGGTGACTTCCGCTGGCTCACCGTCGGGGCGCCCGGCCAGGACTTCTCCCTCGCCCTCATGGCGATCCCCGGCCCGCCGGTGATGGACGACGCCACCAAGAAGCAGGTCGAGGACGTGATGGCAAAGGGCGTCGCCGGAGCGGTTTTCCTGACCGCCGACGACGTCCAGGCGAGCTACGAGGAGCTCAAGGACCGCGGGGTCGAGTTCACGGAGGCGCCGGCCGAACGCCCGTACGGGATCGACTCCGAGTTCAGGGACCCCTCGGGCAACAGGTACCGGCTCGGCAAGCCGACGGTGTCCTGATCACGCTCTGGGCAGCAGGCGAATCTCGCGGCCCGCGCTCAGCGCGGCGATCAGCGTGAGCGCCTGCTGCTCGGTGACGGCGAGCGTCGCGTTCCACGACTCGCCGGGGCCGACCGGAGCCGTCAACGCCAGCAGCTTCACGCCTGTGGCGGCGATACGGGCCCGCGCCGAGCGCCCGAGCCCGGCCTGCCGCGAGACCACGACGTCGACTCGGCGGCCCTCGGGGGCCGGACCGCCCACCGTCAGCGCCTCCGCACCCGCCACTGGGACCTGGACGGGGCGCAGCCCCACCGCGACGCCGGGTGACGGCGGATCCCTCGGATGCGGGCTGACCAGCTGAGCGCCCAGGACGTATGCGCCGGCGGGAATCGCCGCCGCCGGGGCGCGGCCGACGGCGTCCGCGGGCCGAGTCAGCGCACCCGGTGGAATGAAGCTGGCGGGGACACGACGCACGGACAGCGTCCCCTCGGCACCCTCGCCGGCGATGGGCTCACCCGCTATCAGCTCCGCGGTGGCGACGACGACCGGGCGGAGCGGCCCGTAGCGGGTCTCGAGACGAGATCGGTAGCGACCGGCCACGCTCGCCGCCAATAGCGCGCAGATCAGGGCCGCGACGAGGAAGGCGAGGGCCCTGGCGCGGCGGCTCACGCCGCCCGGGCGAATCCCGGCTCGGCGAGTGGCAGCTCCAGCGCCGCGACGCAGCCGGTGCCGGTCTCGCAGAGAGCGAATCGTCCGCCGTGAGAGCTGGCCACCTGCGAGACGACCTGGGTGCCGTGCCCGCGGCGCGGATCGGGCCCGGAGGGCCGCCGCCCGGCCCGCGGGCCGTTGGCGATCGTGATCCTGATCCGCCCCGCGACGCGCGCGCCGGTCACCACGAGGGGCGGTCGGCCGTGTTCCAGCGCGTTCGAGAGCAGGTTGTCCAGCGCCTGGGCGAGGCGACAGGCGTCACCCTCGACGATCGCCGGGCCCGCGTCCCAGTAGACGCGGATGCCTCCGCCGCGTGCTGCCTGCGGGCGCCAACGCTCCAGGCATGCCATCACGGATTCGCGGCTGGAGAAGAGCCTCGGCACATGGGACCCTCGTTCGCCGTTCAACGCGCCATCGAGATCCTGCAGCGCCGTCTGGAGGAGCTCGAGCAGGCCTCGCCGGGTGGCTCGGGGCGGCGCCGCCGCCGGCCGCCCGCTCCTGTCCTCGAGGAGAACCAGCGTCTGTAGCGGCCGACGTAGCTCGTGCAGAGCCCGGTTCAGGGCCCGCTTGTGTCCCGGGGTGATCATCTCTCCAGGAGCCGGTAGCCGACGCCCCAGCAGTTGAAGACGAAGCGGGCGCCGTCGGGGTCCAGCTTGCGGCGGAGGCGGCTCGCGTGCGAGTCGAGGGTGCGCGTCCGTCCCTGCGACCTGAATCCCCAGACGTCCCGGAGGAGCTCGTCCTTCGTGAACACGCGGTACGGCTCCGCCGCGAGCGCCCGGAGCAGCGTGAACTCCTTGTTCGCGAGCTCGACCTCGCGTCCGGCGACCTCGACCCGACGCCTGACCGGGTCCAGCTTCAGGTCACCGATCCTTATCGGTCCCTCACGGCGGCCGCTCCGCCTCCGCAACACCGCGGCGACACGGGCGAGCAGCTCCGGGTAATGGAACGGCTTCGGCAGATAGTCGTCCGCGCCGGCCTCGAAGCCGCGAAGGCGGTCGGCCTCGCTGGTCCGCCCGGACAGCACGACGACAGGCAACTCGGGGTCGAAGCGCTCGCCGGCCGCGCGGATCTCCCGCAGCACGTCGATCCCGGAAGCGTCCGGGAGGCCGAGGTCGAGCACCAGCAGATCCGGGTGGTTGTAGCCGCAGAGCCGCAGCGCATCGGAGGCGCTCGGCGCCGGCAGGGCCCGGTAGCGGTCGGCCGTCAGGTGGTCACACAGGAGCTCCCGCGTCGAGTCGTCGTCCTCGCAGACGACCACGGTGGCCAGCTCTTCGACGTTGGGCAGCACGCCGAGATAAGCGAGGCACCCGCCAGACTCTCCCCCGCCTCAGATGTGCAGCCGGTGGCGCTCCAGCCGCTGCTGCGGATGCTCCTCAGGCGCTGGGTGCTCCTCCCCGGCGCGCCGCACCAGCGCCCAGGTGGCGACGGCACCGGCCGCGACGAGTGCCACCAGCACCCAGGTCGAGTCTCCGAGCGCCGTCGCGAAGGCACCGGCCGCATCGCCCGGGTGCTGATCCAGCTGGTCCGACTGAATCGCCTGGAAGACGGCCGAGACGACCGCCAGCCCCAGGGCGCCGGCCGTGACCCGCACCATCGCCAGCACGCCGGCCGCGATCCCCGCCTTCGCGCGCGGCATCGCCAGCATCGCCGCCGTCGACATCGGCGCATAGACGAGACCGAGCGCGATACCGAAGAGCAGATACCCGGGCAGGAGCGCGCCGTAGGAGCTCGACGCGTCGATCCGGGTCAGCAAGGCGAGTCCCACCGCCCCGCAGACCATCCCGAACGTCATCAGGCCGCGGGGGCCGAAGCGCTTGATCAGCGGGCCGCAGAAAGGCGAGATGAAGACCATCGGCGCGGTGATCGGCAGGACGAGCACACCGGCCCCGATCGGGCCATGGTCGAGGACCTTCTGCAGGTACTGCGGCTGGTAGAAGATCACCACCCAGTAGGCGCCGACCAGGGCGAAGGCGGCCGCCGAGGCGCCGAGGTAGGGGCCGTTGCGAAAGAGGCTGAAGTCGACGATCGGCGAGGTCACGCGGTGCTCGATCGCCCAGAAGGCGGCGAGCAGCAGGACCCCGAGGGCGATCAGGCCGAGTGTCCTGACCGACCCCCAGCCCCAGTTGTCGGCCCGCACGAGCGCGAAGACCAGGGCGAGCAGGCCCGGCGTCAGCGTCGCCAGCCCGGGAAAGTCGACCTTGGGCGGTGAGGTCTCGTCGCGTGACTCGCGGGCCGCCCACCAGGTGATCGCGATCCCGGCGGCGCAGATCGGCAGGTTGATCCAGAAGATCAGGCGCCAGTCGATGTCGATCAGCGCGCCCCCCACCAGGGGGCCGATCGCGAGCGCGAGCGCCGAGACGGCGGCCCAGATGCCGAGCGCCCGCCCCTGCTCTTCGACCGGGAAGGCGTGGCTGACGATCGCCAGGGAGAGGGAGAGCATGGCGGCGCCACCGATCCCCTGGACCCCACGGGCGGCGACCAGCAGCGCGTCGTCGTCGGCGAGGGCGGCGAGCACGGAGCCGGCGGCGAACACGGCCATCCCGATCAGGAAGACGGCCCGCCGCCCGTAGATGTCTCCAAGTCGTCCGGCGGTCACCACCAGGACGCTGATCACCAGCAGGTAGCCGTTCAGGACCCACTGCACGTTGTCGGCCGAGGCGTGCAGCTCGCGCTCGATCGTCGGCAGCGCAAGCGCCACCACCGTCGAGTCCAGCATCAGGATGAAGAGGCCGAGACAGGTGCCGAGGAGCACCCACCACTGCCGGTTGGACTCCGGGGGGCTCATGGCACCCGCGGAGCGTA
>DASTAI010000337.1:0-2887 GCA_035712865.1 Solirubrobacterales bacterium | reverse complement strand
CGCGAGCAGCCCGTGCTTGCGGGCGACCGCGGCGCACACCTGGCGGTAGGTCGTGATGTTGTCGGCCGTGCGGACGGGGCGATCGAAGCGGAAGTTCAGCTCGAGCTGGCCGGGCGCGTCCTCGTGGTCGCCGTAGCTCATGTCGAGGCCCATCGCCTTGCCGTAAGCGACCACGTCGAGGATCACCGGCTGCAGCTGCTCGAACTGGTTGATGTGGTAGCACCAGGGCTTGGTGACGCCCTCGGGCTCCTCCCCCGGCTCGGGGATCTTCATCCACATCATCTCCGGCTCTATCCCGCAGAGGAACGTGTAGCCGAGCTCCTCCTCGATGTCGTGGGCGACCCGCTTCAGGTTCTGGCGCGGGTCGGCGTCGAGCAGCTCGCCCGTCTCGGTGTCGTAGCAGTCGCAGTAGACCCGGGCCACTCGCGGGTCCCAGGGCAGCACCTCGAACGTGTCGAGGTCCGCCATCGCGGCCAGCTCCGACTCCTGCGGCCCGAAGCCGATGTAGTTGCCCTCGCGATCGGTGAACAGGTCGGCCGTTGCTCCGTAGACCAGCTGGTAGCCGCGGGCGGCGACCTTGGGAAACCAACTCGCCACCACACCCTTGCCGTTGATATGGCCGCTGATCGAGATCTGCTGGAAGAAGACGTACTCGATCCCCTCGTCCTCGATCCTCTTCTCGATCTCGGCGATCCTCTCGGCCCTCCCGGGCGCTTCGCGCGCCTCCTCGAGGGTCTTCGGGGCGGGCTCGATCTTGGGCGAGGAGAGTACGGCTTCGACCTCGCTGGGCACCTCGTTCTTCGACGCCAATCTGGGCTCCTTCGGGCGCGGACGTCCTGTCGCGCTCACTCTATCCCACGATTGAACAAAAAGGTACAGTCGGGTTCCGCCCGCCCAACCGTGAGCAGCACCTAACGATTGGGATTGACTCAAAGGGTCTGATCTATATGTCTGCTGGGCACTTTGCTTGATCGGATGGGGCGCAGCCGGTTCACTGCCACGACCATCGGCCGGCCGAAAGAGGGAGAGAGATGACCATCCCAGTGCGGTTGCATCGCAGCGAGCTCTGCGTCCCCGGAACCAGCAAGCGCATGCTCGAGAAGGCACCCGGGTTGGGCGCAGACGTGGTCATGCTCGATCTTGAGGACGCCGTGGCCCCGGACGACAAGCCCGGTGCCCGGGAGAACGTGATCGCAGCGCTCCGTGAGCTCGACTGGGCCGGTTGCTGCGTGAGCGTCCGCATCAACGGGCTGGACACGCACTACTGCTACCGCGACATCGTCGACGTCGTCGAGCAGAGCGGGCGGTTCGTCGACACGATCCTGGTCCCGAAGGTCGCATCGGCGGGAGACATCCATCTCGTCGCGACGCTGCTCGACCAGATCGAGGAGGCGGTCGGGATCGAGAAGCCGATCGGGATCACGGCCCTGATCGAGACGGCAGCCGGAATGGTGAATCTCGACGAGATCGCCGCGAGCTGCCCCGAGCGGCTGGAGGCGCTGATCTTCGGCGTCGCGGACTACGCGGCCTCGATCCAGAGCCAGACGGCCTCGATCGGCGGCTCGGATGCCGGCTATGCGGTGCTCACCGACCCGAGCGGCGATGCCGAGCCGGACCGTGACCTCCACTGGGGCGACCAGTGGCACTACCCCCTGGCTCGCATCGCGGTCACCTGCCGCGCGCACGGGCTGCGGCCGATTGACGGTCCCTTCGGGGACTTCGGCGACCCGGACGGCTACACGGTGGCGGCGCGGCGCGCCTCGATCCTCGGCTTCGAGGGCAAGTGGTGCATCCACCCGAGCCAGATCGAGCTCGCGAACGAGGTCTTCTCCCCCGACCAGCGCCTGGTCTCCCGGACCCGGAGGATCATGGCGGCGATGGACGAGGCCGCCGAGGCGGGGAAGGGCGCGGTATCCCTCGACGGCCGGCTGATCGACGCGGCCTCGCTGCGGATGGCCGAGCACCTGCTCGCCAAGATCGAGCTGATCGAGGAGCGCCAGAACGGCTCCCGGGCGCCCGTGGCCGCCGCGGATGGCGCTCTGACCGCCTGAGAGCCCGCTATCGGCCGCCGACCGGCGGTCTGGCATCCTTCCCCGGATGACTCGTCCGGTCGTCCTCGGAGTGGTCGGGGACTCGGCTGCCGGGAAGACCACCCTGACCCGGGGGGTCGTCCGCGTGCTCGGGGGCCGCGAGCACGTCTCCTACATAAGCGGCGACGACTATCACCGCTACGGGCGAGAGCAGAGGACCGAGCTCGGCATCACGCCACTGGACCCGGCGGCAAACCATCTGGACATCCTCGGTCAGCATCTGACGCACCTGCGTGATCGCGAACCGGTGCTGAAGCCGACCTATGACCACCGCACCGGTTCGCTGGGCCCACCGGAGTACGTGCGGCCCCATCGCTTCGTCGTCGTGGAGGGCTTGCTCAACTTCACCTCGGAGGAGCTCTGCGCGGCCCATGACATCCGCGTGTTCCTGGCGCCGCCCGAGGAGCTGAGGCGGACATGGAAGCTGACCCGCGACTGCACCCGCCGGGGCTACACCACTCACGAGGTCATCGCCGAGCTCGATCGACGCGAGGAGGACGTGGAGCGCTACATGCGGCCCCAACGGCGACCCGCCGACATCATCGTTTCGTTCGCTCCGAATTCGAGCAGGAACCCCGAGCTGCTCGACGCCGATCTGATCCTGCGCGACACCCTCCGCCACCCTGATCTCTCGCCCCTGCTCTCCGACGGAGGCGGCCCGACCCTCGTCCGCCGGGAGCATGAATCGCTGCTCAGGATTCCGGGGGATACGGATCCGGACTTGGCCGCACAGCTCGAGGACGCGGTCTGGGATCGGATGCAGTACGCGAGCCACCTCCGCGCCCAGCGGCTCGGAG
>DASTAI010000336.1:0-2382 GCA_035712865.1 Solirubrobacterales bacterium | reverse complement strand
GCTTCGGCTGATGCCGGAGGGCCGCCTTCACTATCAGGATCACCTCGAGGCACTCGAGAAGAACTGCCTCGGCGGTCTCGACCTGGTCATCGCCTCTCTCGACCGGACCATGGAGGCGGTCGAGCACCGGGACAGCGAGCTGGCGGAGCTCGTGATCGCGGACGACGACCGCATCGACGGGCGCTACCTGGAGGTGCATCAGGCGATCCTCACCCTGCTCGCGACCCAGGCCCCGGTCGCCACCGACCTGAGGCTGATCTCGGCGCTGCTGCATGTAATGCACTCGATCGAGCGGATGGGCGACCAGTGCGTGAACATCTCGAAGGTCATTCCGCTGACGGGCTATGACGCTCCCGTCCACACCGAGATGATCGACCGGATCAGGCTGATGGGGAAGCAGGCCCGGACGATGGTCTCCCAGGCGAAGAAGGCGTTCGAGGGGCGCGACGTCGAGCTGGCTCGCGACCTGGTGCGCCAGGACGACCTGATCGACAACCTGAACAAGGAGTGCTTTCAGATCGCCGTCCAGGTCGGCGACGACCCCGACGTGCGCGAGTGGGCGATGACGATGATGCTCGTCGCGCGGGCGATCGAGCGAATCGGCGACAACGCCGTCGACATCGGCGAGCAGGTCGCCTTCGTCGTCACCGGGCTGTTCAGGGAGTTCGAGGACGCCTCCCACCCAGGGCGGGCGACCCTCCCGTCCGGCTAGCCGGCTACGCCGCCAGGTCGAGCTGGCGCTCGGGCTCCGCGGCGGAGGCGACCGGGAACGCGATCACCTCGGCCTCCCCTTCGACCTCCGCGGGGGCGTCGGCGGTCGATCGGGCGCCGACGCTCCAGCAGGCGACTGCGTAGATGAGCACGGCTAGCACCGTCGCGGCGCTGACGACCATCCCCGCCGCCGTGGCGGCGGCCAGGTCGGTGGTGCCGAGGGCGGCCACCGTCGCCGCCGGCCCCGTCCCGACGCCGATCGGCAGCAGGCCGACGGCCCCCATCGTGAAGAGGACGAGGCAGACGTGGGCCGGGTCGGTCGGCAGGCCGAAGCCGGCGAGGACGATCCAGGTCCGGATCAGCGCCATGCACGTGAACGCGCCGACGACGACCGCGAGGCGGCTTCGCAGAGCCGGCTCGGCGAGAACGCCCAGACCGGCGACCAGGCGGTTGTTCCGCAGGCGCCCGTGGATGAGGCGGAGGGCGACGAGCGCGCCGAGGGCCCCGGCCAGCAACGCCCACGGAACCCAGATCGGGATCACGCCGACCGCCGCCGAGCCGACGGCGGCGAGCAGCGCCGAGGCGCAGACCTCGTAGAGCACGATCGGGGCGTCGGCCAGCGCGATCTGTGCGACGCCCGGCGACTGCCAGCCGCCGTAGCGCCGCAGAAGCGCGATCCGGGCCGGCATCGCCGCCTGACCCTGGACCGTCCCCGCGAGGAAGGCGCCTGCGTTCGCGGCGTGGACCGCACGCTGGTCGAGCTCGCCGGCTCCGGTGCCGCGCAGCACGATCCGCCAGGCCTCGGTTCTCAGCGTCAGGGTGAGGAGGTGGGCGAAGATCGCGCCGGCGATCGCCCAGGGAGGCACCGCGGAGGTCGCCGCGAGGACCGATTCGCCCCGGGTGGCCCCTACATATCCCAGGAGGAAGAGCACGACCAGCCCGGGCCCGACCACCGAGACCACACGCCTGCCTCGCGCGGAGAGAAGGGGGGTGGAGAGCGCCTCGCCCCCTTGGTTCCCGGCCGCAGGTCGGGTGATCCCCACGCCCCCGGATCCTGGGCCAGGGGCTTCACCTTGGCGTTACGTGAAGGTGACCACTTTGCGAAGAACTCGTAACCAGTACTTCGTAGCCGTTGTCAACGCGTTTACATCGCGTACACCGGATCGCAACATTCCGCGGTTGCCCCGCAGAGAGACTGCCGCCCGATCCGTCCGCCAGTGACGGATGCAACCAATGTGAAGGAGCCACTCAAGTGATCAACTCATCTCGATCCGAGCGCGGCTGGCGGGGCAGGCGGCGGATCGCTGTTCTCGTCTCAATCGCCGGTGTCCTAGGCGTTGCGGCCCTAGGTTCCGCTTCCCCCGCATCGGCAGCGAACATCGGTAACTGCAAGGCCAAGTTGACGCCGAAGGGGAAGCCGGGGCCCGTCGCAACGCTGAAGTGGAGCTGCGACGCCACGGCCCGCGCCTTCAGCGTCGGTGCAAACAAGAAGATCAAGAGCTTCGGCGCCCCGAGTGCCGGAGCGGCAGGCGGGTTCCTGACCTGCAGCGGCTCCGGTGTCGGCTTCGGCTGCGGGGTCCCGGATCGCGCGGCGCCCGGCACCCAGGCGGCCGGAACGACCGGCTGGACGGCACCCGTCCCGCCGGTCCCGTCCTCGACCGCCGATCCGCT
>DASTAI010000335.1:0-3160 GCA_035712865.1 Solirubrobacterales bacterium | reverse complement strand
GATCCGCACGCCATCGACCGAGTCGGTGAAGCCGCGCTGGGGTGAGACCGCCGTCCTCTGGAGGGTCGCGTCGTCAGCGCTGACCGAAGCGGCCGCAACCAGGGCGGCGACCAGGGCCAGGAGTGGAGCGAGCCGCCTCAGCGATGCTCGATGACGCGGTCGACGATCTTGTACTCCATCGCCTCCTCCGCGCTCATGAAGTAGTCCCGCTCGGTGTCCTTCGCCACCTTCTCCAGGGGCTGGTTCGTGTGCTTGGCGATGATCTCGTCAAGCCGGCGGCGGACGTCGATGATCTCCTTGGCGTGGATCTCGATGTCGGTCGCCTGGCCGGAGAAGCCGCCCGAGACCTGGTGGATCAGGATCTTCGAGTTCGGCAGTGCCATGCGCTTGCCGTCGGCACCGCCCGCCAGCAGCAGTGCCCCCATCGACATCGCGACGCCGACACAGATGGTCTGCACGTCGGGCTTGATGAACTGCATCGCGTCGTAGATCGCGAGACCGGCGTAGACCGATCCACCCGGCGAGTTGACGTAGATCGAGACGTCCTTGTCCGGGTCCTCGGACTCGAGGTGGATCAGCTGCGCGACGATCAGATTCGCGATGTCCTCCGTCACGGGGGTGCCGAGGAAGATGATTCGCTCATTGAGCAGCCGGGAGTAGATGTCGAAGGCGCGCTCGCCGCGCGACGTCTGCTCCACGACCATGGGGACAAGGGGACTCATTGGGTGCGCCAGCATAGCGACCACCTCACACGGGCCACCGAGCGGGAGAATCCCTCCATGGCGTCCGAAGGGGAGATCCTCACAGTCGGCCACTCGAATCACGAGGAGGGCGTCTTCCTCGATCTGGTTCGCGGCGCCGGGATCGAGCTGATCGCGGACGTGCGCGCCAACCCCCGCTCCCGCTACCCGCAGTTCAACCGCTCGGCGCTGGCCGGGACGATGAAGGCCGCCGGGATCGGCTACGCCCCGCTCGGGGCCGACCTCGGCGGTCGTCGCGAGCCGCTACCGGAGTCGATCAACACGGCTCTCGAGGCGGGTCCCTTCCGCGGCTACGCCGACCACATGGGCACGGCGGGGTTCCTGGCCGGACTCGAGATGCTGGAGAGCCTCGCGAAAGAGCGCCGCACGGCGGTCATGTGCGCCGAGGCCGACTGGCATCGCTGTCACCGGCGCCTGCTCGCCGACGCGCTCGCGGCTCGTGGTTGGAGCGTCCTCCATCTCGAGCCGACGGGAGCGCTAACGCCCCACCAGCTGTCCGACCTGGCCGTGGTCGAGGACGGGCTCGTCACCTACCCCGAGCCCCAGACGAGTCTCGGCGTCTAGCCGATCCCCTCGCCGGGACCCGACGCGCCGTCATCCGGCTTGCCGTTCTGCGGATTGACGAGGAACGGCATCGTCTTGCGCAGCTTGCGCAGCTCGAGGGCCCTGATCACGTAGAGCACGAGGAGCCCGATCATGAGCACGAACGAGACGATCCCGGCGATCGCGCCGATCTCCTCGACGGTCTTCGGGAGCGCGCTCGCGAGCATCAGTCCGAGCCGGGCGTCCAGAGGCCGCCCTTCTCCTCGCGCTCTTTCTCGGGCGTCCAGATCTCCTCGCGCGCCTGCGCCTGCGCCATCGGAATCGGCTTGGCCTGCTCACCGATCAGCTCCAGGGCGCGGCGCATCCTCAGGTCGTCCTTGAAGAGCTCCTCGCGCCCGGAATCCCGTATCTCCCGCAGCGCGTCCTCGGGCTCTGGGTGGCCATGGTCCTCGTGCCCCGGCGGGATCTGCAGCGCCTCGAGCTCGTCCTCCTCGCTGATCTCGATGCCCTCGGCATCGGCGACCGCCTCCAAGACGGCCTCGCGCTTGAGCGCCTGCTCGGCGTCTGGGCGGGCCTGCTCGATCATCTCCTCCCGGCTCTTTCCCTGAACCTGCAGGTAGTCGTCGGGATTCATCCCCTGACTCCGCAGCTGGCGCTCGACCCGCCGCCACATCTCCTCGGCCCGCGCCTGGACGACAGGGTCAGGGAGATCAACCTGCGCCTTGGCCACGACCGCATCGAGGGCGTCCTGCTGGAAGCGCTCGGCGATCTGCCGGTCCAGCAGCTCGCGGATCTTGTCGGAGATGTCAGCGCGGAGCTCGTCGAGGGTCTCGAACTCCGAAGCCTCCGTTGCGAAGTCGTCATCGAGCTCCGGGAGCTCCTTCTCGCGGACCTCCTTCACGTTGACGTCGAACTGCGCCGTCTTGCCGGCGACCTCCTCGGCCGGATAGTCCTCAGGGAAGTTCACCTCGACGGTCCGCTCGTCCCCAGGCTCGGCGCCTTCCAGGCCCTGCTCGAGCTCGGGCAGGACGCGTCCCTCACCGAGCTCCAGGAGATAGTCGCGGGCCGTCCCCCCCTCGAAGGGCTCGCCGTCGATCTTCCCCTCGTAGTCGATCAGCACCACGTCGTTCGCGTTGGCGGCGCGCTCGACGGGGTTGAGCCGGGCGAAGCCTTCGCGGAGCCGGTTGATCTCGCCGTCGATGGCCTCCTCGGGGACCTCGGGCTCCTCACGTCCCACCTCGACACCCTTGTATTCGCCGAGCTCGGCGCCGGGGCGAACCGCGACTTCGATCGAGAAGCGCAGCGGCTTGCCCTCCTCGGGGAGGTCGGAGAGGTCGAGCTTGGGGTCGCCGACAGGATTCACACCCGAGTCGAGCATGGCTCGCTCGTACCAGTCCCCCAGCGACGATTCGAGCGCCTGGGTCAACACCGTCTCGCGCCCCAGCCGCTGGACCACCATCTCCGCCGGCACCTTTCCCTTGCGGAAGCCGGGCAGCTTCATGTCCTTGCCGAGCTCCCTGGCGGTCCTCTCGATGCTCCCCTCGACATCCTTCGGGTCGACGTCAACGTCGACCCGGACGCGCGAGTCCGGAAGCTTCTCTACCGTCGTCTCCATGGAGCAGACCACCTTAGACGCCGACCAGCGCGAGCGGCACGCGCTGAGCGCGCGCGATCGCGCCGGCGCCTGGCTCTACACCGGGGCTCCGGGCAGATTGGTCTCGTTCTCCATCGACCTCGGGCTCTCCCTCGCCGCACTCGGCCTCTGGTCGAGCCGCCGGCTCTGGCGGCGACTCGGGGGCGATCACTCGGCGTAGCCGAGGATCGAGCGGTCGATCAGCCACTCGACGGGGGCGCGG
>DASTAI010000334.1:0-5263 GCA_035712865.1 Solirubrobacterales bacterium | reverse complement strand
GGACTACGTGGGTTACGGCGAGCTGGTCTCGCAGGTGGGCTGGCACCACCTCGTCGGCAGGCGTCACTGGCAGGACCTCACCCTGGGCGTCCTGTTGCGGAAGGGAACCGTCGGGTCTCACGGAACGGTTCAGCTCACCCTCAGCTACCGGCCGCCCTGGCAGTTCACCAGCCTCACGCTCTATGCGCAGGCGTTCTTCGGCTACAACGAGACGCTGCTTCACTACAACGAGCGGACGAGCGTCTTCCGCTTCGGGATCGCGCTGGACGATCGGTTCTCATGGTTGACGGGTGAGCCAGGAACGGTGGCCCGTCCTCCGCCTCCGCCGTAGGGGTCAGGACTTGAGGTCGGATGGGCGTCCGCAGGCGCGTGCGCGATCGAGGAGCAGCGCGCGTTCACGCGAGTTCTGCGCCATGGACGCAGCACGCTCGAACTCGGCGCGGGCCTCGTCGGTGCGCCCCAGCCGCTCCAGGATGTCGCCTCGGACGCTCGGGAGCAGGTGATAGGAGGCGAGCGAGGGTTCCGCGCGGAGCTCGTCGACCAGCTGCAGCGCCTGTTCGGGACCAAACGCCATCGAGACCGCCACGGCGCGGTTCAGCTCGACGACCGGCGAGCGGGTGATCTCGGCCAGCGCATCATAGAGAGCGACGATCCGCTTCCAGTCGGTCTCCTCCGAGGTACGGGCCCGTGCATGGCAGGCGGCGATGGCGGCCTGGAGGGTGTACGGCCCGAGCGGCCGCGCCAGCGCCTCGGCGCGGTCCAGCGCGGCGAGCCCGCGGCGGATCAGCAGCTGGTCCCAGCGCGAGCGGTCCTGGTCGAAGAGGCGGATGGCCTCGCCGCTGGGTCCCACGCGCGCGCGGAGCCGGGAGGCCTGGATCTCGAGCAGCGCGATGAGCCCATGGGCCTCGGCCTCGCCCGGCACCAGCTCGGCGAGGATGCGCCCGAGTCGCAGCGCGTCGTCGCACAGGGCCTGCCGGATCAAGTCATCCCCACGGGTCGCGGAGTAGCCCTCGTTGAAGATCAGGTAGACGACCTCGAGCACGGATGGCAGCCGCGCCGAGAGGTCTTCACCGCGGGGGACGTCGAACGGCACCTTCGCCTCGGCGAGGGTCCGCTTCGCCCGCACGATGCGCTGGGCGATCGTGGGCTCCGGGGCCAGAAACGCCCGCGCGATCTCCTCGGTGGCAAGCCCACCCAGCAGCCGCAAGGTGAGTGCGACTCGCGCATCGGTGGAGAGCACCGGGTGACAGGCGACGAGCACCAGGCGGAGGAGATCGTCCCCCACCTTCTCGTCGATCGCCGTCTCGAGATCCGGCCGGACCGGCGGCCGAGCGACCAGGTCGCTGGCGATGTCCTCGTGGGTCCGCTCCAGCATCTGCTTCCGGCGAAGCTGGTCGATGGCCCGGTTCTTCGCCGTGGCCATGAGCCAGGCACCAGGGTTCTCGGGAATGCCGGTCTCGGGCCAGCGCTCGAGCGCGGTGATCAGCGCCTCCTGGGCCAGGTCCTCCGCGAGCCCGACGTCGCGCACCACCCGGACGAGACCACCGAGGAGACGCGCGGACTCGATCCGCCAGACCGCCTCGATGGCGCCTCGGGTGGCGGCCTCACTCATCGCCGGCCCCGGCGTGGGTCGCCGACACGCGCGAGAGACTCGTCCATCGTATTCCCGCGCATGTCGGCGTCACCGCGAGCAGGTCACTTCTTCGCCTTCTGCAGCCGCTCGGACTCGAGGCGGGCCTCCCGGAGCTGCTGCAGTCCCTTCTCCAGCCTGTCCTCGTACGCCTTGAAGTCCTCGGTGTACTCGGCCCCGAAGTCCGCCGCCTCGTAGAACGGCCGGATCTCGAGCTCCGACTCCTCGCCCGGCATCGGGTCCGGGCAGCGGCGGGCCCACTCGACGGCCTCGTCGATCGACTTGACCTGCCAGATCCAGTAGCCGGCGACGAGCTCCTTGGTCTCGGTGAAGGGGCCGTCGATGACGCTCCGCTTGTTCCCGGCCGAGAAGCGGATCCGCTTGCCCTTGCTGCTCGGCTTCAATCCGTCGCCGTCCAGCATGATCCCGGCCTTGACCAGCTCCTCGTTGAACTTCCCCATCTCGGCCATCAGCTCCTTGGAGGGCAGCTTTCCGGCCTCGGAGTTCTTCGTCGCCTTCACGATCACCATCACGCGCATCGCTTGCTCCAGTCGGTTCGAGAGGTCGAGCCGGCCCGGACTGGCCGGGATCGCCTCTGTCTGACAGGGCGACGAGCCGGATGGGCGCGGATCGACACGGGCCGCGACCTGGCACGAAAGACCTGGGAATTCAACCTCTTGCCGCGCTCGACGCCGCGAAGGCGTCAAACACCTCCGACGCCGCGAGGGAAACAGCGGGCGGGGACCGGGGTCTCACTCCTCCGGAGGCTCTCTTGTGTTGGGCCCGCGACTGCCGGTGTCCGGTCGGGAGGGCCGTCGTGGCATTGAACGCGGTCGGCTGGATATGCGGCCCGCTGAACCCTGACGAGGAGTCCACCGTGGCGCGCCTGCGGCGGTTGCAGATCCGTTACGAGCGGGTGTTCAGCGAGGTCCTTCCCTCGAGGATGGTCGCGGCCTGGTCCTTTCCCGCGATCGCATCTCGACCGGAGTGGAGTCCACCGACGGACGTGGTCGAGACCGCAACCGAGTGGGTGGTGACGCTCGAGCTCGCAGGCCTCCGCGAGGACGACTACGAGGTGCTGCTGTACCCCGAGCACCTGGTGGTGCAGGGAGAGCGTCCCTCGCCGAGCCTGGGTGAGGCGGCGCGCCTGCACCGAGCGGAGATCCGCCACGGGCCGTTCCACTCGGCGGTGCACCTCCCGTGGAGGGCGGGATCGATCGACGTCGACCGCATCCGCGTCGAGTACCAGGACGGTCTGTTGCGGGTCCGCATTCCGAAGGCGCAGGAGGGCTGGCGATGACCACGGAGGGCAACGGTCAGCAGAGCGCTCCTCCGGCGGTGCAGATCCCGCCGCTTCTCCCGGTGCTCCCGCTGCAGGAAGGAGTCATCTACCCGATGTCGGTCGCGCCGGTCGTGGTACAGGACGAGCGGGCGGTGCGCGCGGTCGAGGACTCGATGCGGACCCACCGGCTGCTCTGCGTGGTGGCGCGCCGCGAGGGAGCGGAGGAGATCTCGGACCCCGCATCGCTGTACCCGATGGGGTGCGCGGTGGCGATCCATCAGTTCCAGCGAGGGCCGGACGGCGCGATCCTGATCGTCCTGCAGGGACTCGAGCGTCTGCGCATCCAGCGGTACGCCCAGACCGACCCGTACTTCATCGCCGCGACGGAGAAGGCCCCGGACAAGCCGAGCACCGGCGACGAGACCGAGGCGATGGTCCGCCGTCTCCGGACGCTCTTCCACGATCTCGCCGAGATCGGCCGCTCCATCCCCCAGCAGGTCGTCTCGGTGGCCGACGGCCTCACCGATCCGCGTCAGCTGGCGTATCTGATCGCTGCGGCCTCGGCGCTCCCTCGCGCGGGGCGAGAGGAGATCCTGGAGCTGGATCCGGTGGCAGCGAAGTTGCGCCGGCTGATCGAGCTCCTCGAGCACGAGCTCTCCGTGCGGCGCCTGGAGGCGGAGGTGACCTCCCGGACGCAGCAGCGGATGACGAAGCAGCAGCGCGAGCACCTGCTCCGCGAGCAGCTGCGATCGATCCAGAGCGAGCTGGGGGAGGAGGGCGAGGGAGGCTCGGAGACGGCGGAGCTCCGCAACCGGGTGGAGGAGACGCCACTGTCACCCGAGGCCCGACGGGAGGCGGAGAGGGAGCTGCAACGGCTGGAGCAGATCCCGCCGATCTCACCCGAGTTCGGCATCGCCCGGAGCTACCTGGACTGGCTGCTGGCGCTCCCCTGGGGGAAGGAGACGGGCGGGACGATCGACATCGCCAGGGCGCGGGCGATCCTCGACGAGGACCACTACGACCTCGAGAAGATCAAGGAGCGGATCCTCGACTACCTCTCGGTGCGCAAGCTCCGACAGGAGAGGAACGTGCAGGTCCCGCTGACGGGCGCGGGGGACGCCGGGCTCGCGGCGAACGCAGGGCCGATCCCGCAGACGGCCGAGGACGAGGGACGACGGGAGCCGATCCTCTGCTTCGTCGGGCCGCCGGGCGTGGGCAAGACGTCGCTCGGCCAGTCGATCGCGCGGGCGATGGGTCGGAAGTTCCTCCGCATCAGCCTGGGCGGCGTGCACGACGAGGCGGAGATCCGCGGTCACCGGCGCACGTACGTGGGCGCGCTGCCCGGCCGGCTGATCCAGGGACTCCGCCGCGCGGAGACGATGGACCCGGTGTTCATGCTCGACGAGGTGGACAAGCTGGGGGTGAGCTTCCAGGGCAATCCGGCGGCGGCGCTGCTCGAGGTGCTCGACCCCGCGCAGAACAACACCTTCACGGACACCTACCTGGGCGTGCCGGTGGACCTGTCGAAGGTCCTCTTCATCTGCACGGCGAACACGGTGGAGACGATCTCCCCGCCGCTGCTGGACCGGATGGAGGTGGTGTCGCTCTCCGGATACACCGAGGCGGAGAAGCTCCACATCGCTCGGCGCTATCTGCTGCCGAAGCAGACCCGCGCGCACGGGCTGAAGGCCGAGGAACTGGAGGTCGACGACGGGGCGATTCGACGGATCATCGGCGACTACACGCGCGAGGCGGGGGTGCGGCAGCTGGAGCGCGAGCTGGCGACGGTGGCGCGCAAGGCGGCGCGACGGATCGGCGAGGGGGAACGCGGACCGATCCGGGTGAACGGGGAGGCCATCCCGGGCCTGCTGGGGAGGCCGCGGTTCTTCAACGAGGTGGCCGAGCGAGTGGACCGGCCTGGCGTGGTGACCGGGCTGGCCTGGACGCCGGTGGGCGGGGAGATCCTCTTCGTGGAGGCGGCGCTGGTGCCGGGGCAGGGTGGGCCGCCGGTGCTGACCGGGATGCTGGGCGACGTGATGCGAGAGTCGGCGCAGGCCGCGCTGACCTTCGTGCGGTCGAACGCGCAAGCGCTCGGGGTCGATCCGGAGGTGTTCCAGAAGAACTCGGTCCACATCCACGTTCCGGCGGAAGCGGTACCGAAGGACGGCCCGTCGGCAGGGGTGGCGATGCTGACCGCGGTGGCGTCGGTGGCGCGCGGCGTCGCGGTACGAAACGACACGGCGATGACGGGGGAGATCACGCTCCGCGGGAAGGTGCTCCCCATCGGCGGGGTGAAGGAGAAGGTGCTCGCCGCCTACCGGGCCCGGATCGAGCGGGTGATCCTCCCGAAG
>DASTAI010000333.1:0-8019 GCA_035712865.1 Solirubrobacterales bacterium | reverse complement strand
ACCCACATATCCGACGATGCCGCACATGAGAGGCGGTACAGGGTAGAGCCAGATGGCTCCACCTCAAAGCCACGGCTGCAACCGCCCGACCGGCATTCATGCTCGCGGGGCTACGCGAGCTCTTGCTTGGCCAAATCGACTAGGCGGGAGGTGACCGCCTCGCACTCGTCTTCGTCCGGCGCCTCCACCATCACCCGCAGCAGGGGCTCGGTGCCGGAAGCGCGCACGAGCACGCGGCCGCGGCCCTCGAGCTTCTGGTTCTCCTCGTCCACCGCACTCCAGAGGCCGTCTGCCCCGTCGATCGCCCCGCGGTCCGCGACCCGGACGTTCTCGAGCTTCTGCGGCAGCCGCTTGAAGGGCTCGACGTCCTCGAGCCGGCGCCCGGCCAGCGCACGCAGGACGAGCAGCGAGGCCGCGATCCCGTCTCCGGTCGGCGTGAAGTCCGTCCAGACGATGTGCCCGGATTGCTCGCCCCCGAGGCGCCAATCGCGCTCGCGCAGCGCCTCGATCACGTAGCGGTCCCCCACCTTGGTCTGGGCGACCCCGATGCCGGCCTCGTCCATCGCCGTCAGGAACCCGTAGTTCGTCATCACGGTCACGGCCACTCCGCCGTCGAGCTCGCCGCGCCGCTGGAGGTCGCGAGCGATCAGCGCGATCAGGTCGTCGCCGTCGTGGAGCTCTCCGGACGCGTCTACCGCCAGCATCCGGTCCCCGTCGCCGTCGTAGGCGAAGCCGATCTGCGCGCCCGATGACCGGACCAGCTCGATCAGGCCCTCGGGGTGGGTCGAGCCGCATTCCAGATTGATGTTGCGCCCGTCGGGCTCGGTGGCCATCAGCTCCAGGTCGGCCCCGAGCACCCGGAAGATCGCCGGCGCGGCGCGATAGGTGGCGCCATTCGCGCAGTCGAGAGCGATCCTGGTGCCGCTGAGGTCAAGCCGGAACGCCGTCCGTAGCTCGCGGATGTAGTCGTCGAAGGCCCCCTCGAGCTCCCGCACACCGCCGACGTCCGCGCCCGTCGGCGCGTCGAGCCGCGCCTCGATCGCGGCCTCGGCCTCATCGTCGAGCTTGACCCCCCGCGAGTCGAAGAACTTGATCCCGTTGTCGCTGAAGTGATTGTGTGAGGCCGAGATGACGCCGGCGAGATCGAAGCGCAGTCTCCGGGCGAGCACCGAGGCGGCCGGCGTGGGCAGCACGCCGCCCAGCATCGCGTCCCCGCCGCCCGCGGCCACACCCGCCGCGAGGGCCTCCTCCAGCATCGGGCCGGATTCGCGCGTGTCGCGGACGATCAGGACCTGGGGCCGCTCCGCCTCGGACTGAAGGGCCGCCGCGCGGCCGAGCCGCACGGCCAGATCCGGCGTGAGCAATTCCCCGACGGGCCCACGGACACCATCGGTCCCGAAGAGTTTGCGTTCGGCAGGGGTCAATGGATGCGGTCCTGAGACGGCGAAAACCAAGCCTGCCAAGGACGCAGGCCATCCGGCGAAGCGAGCTTAGTTGACACCTAAGTGAGCGAGACGGATGGCCGAGGACGCCGGCAGGCGCAGGTTTGCAGGCGTCTCAGCGCTTCGAGAACTGCGGGCGCTTGCGGGCCTTCTTCAACCCCGCCTTGCGTCGCTCCTTGACGCGGGCGTCCCGGGTCAGCATGCCCCGGCGCTTGAGCTCGGGACGCAGCGCGGGGTCGACCTCGGTTAGAGCGCGGGCGATCCCGTGTCGGACCGCCGCGGCCTGGCCCGAGATGCCGCCGCCGTGCACGCGGACCCTGACGTCGACGTTGCCCTCGTACCCGGTCTGGGTGAGCGGCTGCTTGGCAACCGACTGCAGGTAGGAGCGCGGGAAGTACTCCTCGAGAGTGCGCTTGTTGACCTGGATGGTGCCGCTGCCCTGTCGCAGGATCACCCGGGCGACGGAGGACTTGCGCTTCCCGGTGGCGGCGTAGGTGGCGTCGCCCTCGAGCTTGGCGGGCTCGGCGGCGACCGGCGCATCCTCGTCGACATCGCCGATCAGCTCGCGCTCGCGGCGGAGGCGCTCCTCCTCCTCGGCCTCCTGCCGGGCGCGCTCCTCGGCGCCGAGCTCGCGCTCTGGCTCGATGGCGATCGGGTCGAGCTCGGCTCCCGGAACGACGTCTTCCTTCTTCTGACCCTCACGAGCTGGGGCCTCGGTAGAAGCCGCGGCATCCTCGGCTGGAGTGTCGTCTTCGGTCGCCGCGTCCTCCACCAGATCACGGGTCGCGCTGTCGCGCGCCCTCGCATCATCCTCGGCGGGCTCGTCCTCGCCCTCGCCGCGCTCGGGAGTGCCACCCTCGGACGGGGCGGCCTCCTCGGGAGCCTGCTGCTCGGCGGCCTGCTGCTCCTCTGGCGTGCCCTCGGGCTGCTCTTCCGGAGCCTGCTCGTCGCTCGGCTGCTGCTGCTCGTCGTCCGCCATCTAAATCTGGATCTCCAGCGTCTCGGGCTTCTGCGCCTGGTGCGGGTGCTCGGGGCCGGCGTAGACCTTCAGCTTGCGCAACTGCTGGCGCGCGAGCCGGTTCCGCGGCAGCATCCCCTTGACGGCCTTGCGGATGACGTCCTCGGGACGCTTCTCCAGCATGTCCCCGAGCGTGCGGGAACGGATGCCGCCCGGGTAGCCGCTGTGCCGCCAGTAGAGCTTCTTCTCGCGCTTGTCCCCGGTGACTGCGACCTTCTCGGCGTTGGTGACGATCACGAAGTCCCCCACGTCGACGTGTGGCGTGTAGGTCGGCTTGCGCTTGCCGCGCAGCACGTCGGCGATCTGGGTGGCGAGGCGGCCGAGCGTCTTGTTCTCGGCATCGACGACGTACCAGACCCGTTCACGGTCCTGGGACGTCGCCTGGTAGGTCCTCATCGCAGTCGCAGTAGTCATAAAAAGAGCCGCGCACCTCCGCGGCCGCCGGATGATAGCCAGGTTCCCGCGCCCGGGAGAGCGGCGGTGCCCGGAGTAGGATCGCCGCAGTGGAGGCCGGACGCCCGGCAGCTTCGGTTGCCTACCAACACGTCACAAAGCGCTATCCGGGGCAGGATCAGCCGGCAATCCACGATCTCTCGCTGGAGGTCGAGGCCGGCGAGATCTGCGTGCTGGTCGGGCCGTCGGGCAGCGGCAAGACCACCGCGCTGCGGATGGTGAACCGAACCGTGGAGATCACCGAAGGGGACATCCTCATCGGCGGCACCTCGGTGCGCGACCGGGACCCGGCGGAGCTGCGGCGCGAGATGGGCTACGTGATCCAGCAGATCGGGCTCTTCCCCCATCGGACCGTCATCCAGAACATCGAGACGGTTCCCCGCCTGCTCGGCTGGAACCACGATCGCGCCCGGGCGCGGGCGGACGAGCTTCTCGACCTGATCGGCCTCGACCACGACCTGCGCGATCGCTACCCGAGCCAGCTTTCGGGCGGCCAGCAGCAGCGGGTCGGCGTGGCGCGTGCGCTGGCGGCGGATCCACCGGTGATGCTGATGGACGAGCCGTTCGGGGCGATCGACCCGATCAACCGCGAGCGGCTTCAGAACGAGTTCCTGCGGCTCCAATCCGAGATCCGCAAGACCGTCCTCTTCGTCACGCACGACATCGATGAGGCCGTGAAGATGGGTGACCGGGTGGCGATCTTCCAGGAGGGCGGGCACCTGGCCCAGTACGCGACGCCGGCGGAGCTGCTGATGGCGCCGGCGAACGCCTTCGTCGAGGACTTCGTCGGCGCCGACCGAGCCCTGAAGCGCCTGGCGCTGATGAGGGTCCGCGACATCGATCTCTGGCAGGCGCCGCTCGCATTCGTCGGCCAGGCGACCCAGGAGGTGAGGGCGAAGCTCGAGGGCGCGGAGGTCCCCCACGCCCTCCTCGTCGACTCGGAACGGCGGCCATTGGGCTGGCTGTCGGACTCCGACCTCCGGAGCGAGACGGTCCCCGCAACCCCCGACACCTCCCCCGACCCGATCCTCGATCTCGACGACGTGATGCGCGACGCCCTCGCCGACCTCCTGCAGGCGGAGACGCAGTACGCCCCCGTGATCGACGGTCAGGGCCGAATCGCCGGCGTGCTCTCCATCGAGATCATCTCGGACTTCCTCGGATCACCGGAGGCGAAGGTCGAGGAGCACGCGGCGATCGAGCGGCCGGTGGAGCACCCCGTGGGCGAATGACCCCGGCCGTCCTCCAGCTCGCACCGCTCGCCGGGCAGGTGACGATCCACAACCGGACCGGCGCGAACGCCCCCTGCCAGGCGCAGGAGGGGAAGGTGTTCTGCTTTCAGTGGGCGATCGACAACTTCGACCGCTACACGACCCCATTCCTCAACCAGCTCCTGCTCGTTCTGATCGCGGTGGCCATCGGCTTCGCGGTGGCTTTCGCCTTCGCGATCCTCTCTCACCGCCAGCGCTGGCTGATCCCGACGTTCACCGGCGCCACCGGAGTGCTCTACACGATCCCCTCGCTCGCCTTCATCTTCCTCTTGCTGCCGATCACGGGGCTCGGCTGGGAGACGGCGATCATCGTCCTCTCCGTCTACACCCTCCAGATCATCTACCGGAACATCGTCGCCGGGCTGGCCAACGTCCCGGCCGAGAGCAAGGACGCGGGACGCGGCATGGGGATGACCGAGCGCCAGCTGCTTTGGCGGGTGGAGCTGCCCCTCGCCCTCCCCGAGATCATCGCCGGGCTTCGCATCGCGACGGTCTCCACGGTTGCGATCTCGACCCTGATGGTGTTCGCGAACGTCAACACGCTCGGCGAGCCGCTCTACCAGCAGATCGACTTCAAGACCAACATCGTGATCGCCGCCGGCCTCTCGATCCTGATGGCGATCCTCCTGGACGTGATTCTCCTGCTCAGCCAGCGCCTGCTCGCGCCCTGGCGAGGAGCGTCGATGGAGGCGAGAGTATGAGCGGCGCCCTCCATCTCGGCGTGCTCAGCGTCTTCGGCGACGCCATCGACTTCATCTTCCACCAGCAGGAGGCGCGCACCGGGCAGACGATGGTCGGTGGACCGGACCAGGTCTGGCACCTGACCGGCCAGCACCTCAAGGTCACCTTCCTGGCGCTGGGTCTGGCGCTCCTGATCGCCCTTCCGATCGGCGTCGCCCTGGGTCACTTCCGCCGGGGGGAGGCTGTCGCCATCTCGGTCGGGAACGCGGGACGCGCCGTGCCCGAGCTCGCGCTGATCGCGTTCGTCGCCGCATTCATAGGGGTCGGGCTGCTCAACGTCACCTTTGCGCTGGCGGTGCTGGGGATCCCTCCGATCCTCACCAACGCCTATGTCGGGGTCAGCCAGGTGGATCGCAATGCTGTCGACGCCGCCGGGGGCATGGGGATGCGAGGGCTCCAGGTCGTCGCCCGGGTCGAGCTGCCGCTCGCGGTGCCGACGATCATGGCCGGCGTCCGGACCGCCGCGATCAACATCATCGCCACCGCGGCCCTTGCCTCCCTGGCCGGGCTGAGCACGCTGGGCGACCTGATCCTCGGCCGCAACGTCTACGGCGACGCCGGGGTCGTGGCGGGGGCGATCCTGATCGCGCTGCTGGCGCTGACACTCGAGCTGACGCTCGCCGGGGTCCAGTGGCTGCTGACGCCGCGCGGGCTGAAGTTGGCGCGCGCCGGTGCCGCGGCATAGGCTTACGCGGTCCATTTAAGGGGGGTGCACGCAACCCCCAGACGAGAGGAGAGTCACGTGGTGAGCGGCCAATCGCGACTGAAGGCGGCGTTCGCCGTGCTTGCGGCGATGGTGATCGCCCTCGGCGTCGCGGCATGTGGGGGCGGCGACGACAACGACACCGGGACGAGCGGCGGCAACTCCGCGAACCTGATCAAGTCGAACTCGGCCAACAGCGGGGTCCAGCTTACGGTCGGGTCCAAGAACTTCACCGAGGCATTGATCCTGGGGAACATCTACGCGCAGGCACTCCAGGCCGCCGGCTACAACGTGAAGACGAACCTCAACCTCGGGTCAGAGACGATCGCCTACAAGGCGCTGCAGGACGGGGAGATCAGCGGCTATCCGGAGTACACCTCGACGCTGCTGACCTCGATCTTCGGCAAGGAGGCGAACCAGGTGCCGGCCGAGGCGCAGGCCGCCTATCAACAGGCACAACAGCAGCTCCAGCCTAACGGTGAGACCGCCTTCGCGCCGACGCCATTCGCCGACGCAAACGCTCTGGGCATGCTGAAGACGAAGGCCGACGAGCTCGGGGTCACCACGATCTCGGACCTACAGGGGAAGTCCCAGGACCTGACCCTCTACGGGTCGCCTGAGTGCCGCCAGCGGGTCGACTGCCTCGTCGGGCTCCAGGACGTCTATGGGCTCCAGTTCAAGTCGTTCAACCCTGTGGACATCGGGCTGCGGTACACGGTGCTCGACAAGGGCCAGGCCGACCTCTCGATCCTGTTCACCTCCGACGCCCAGCTTGCGGCGAACCCCGACAAGTACGTCCTGCTCCAGGACGACAAGGGGATCTTCCCGTCCGGGAACGTCATCTGGGTGACCGATCAGTCGACTGTCCAGAAGGCCGGGCCCGACTACCAGGCGACGATCGAGAAGGTCCAGCAGGGTCTCACCCTGCCGGTGATGCAGGAGCTGAACGCCCGCGTCGACATCGACAAGCAGGAGCCCGCCGCGGTCGCGACGCAGTACCTGAAGGAGGACGGCTACATCCAGTAGCAGTAGTTCTACGCCGAACCTTCGCGAGGGCCGGGATGGCGATGCCTCCCGGCCCTCTCGTTATACTGCCGCGCCAATCGATGGCCAAATCTCTCTGATGCGAATCGGGTTGCTCCTCGGCTAACGCCTACGGAGCACCCTCTCATCAGGAGAGCGGGGGACCCGAAGGGGACTGACCCCCAGGGGCGAATCGCAACCAACTGGTTCGTAGCGCCGCTCTCGGCGCGAGCCCGACAGCTAACTCCGCAGGCCGCAGAGAGCATGGTCGAGGCTGGATCCCACAAGCCGGTTCGTCGCACGCCCCGCAGGGTGGCGGCAGCGATCGCCGTCACGCTGGTCGGCTCGGCGATGCTCGTCAGCGCCGAGGCGTTCGCGCAGAGCGGCGGCGTCGTCGCCCCAGGCGGCACGGCGGCTCCCACAGCGCCGACGGCCCCGGCCGGCTCGATGGTCTTCCCCGTCTCCGGGGCCCACACGATCGGCCAGGGGTTCGGCGCGGCGCGGTCGGGCGGGCGTCACCACGAAGGTCAGGACATCATGGCCGCGTGCGGCACCCCACTCGTCGCGGTGAGCCGCGCCAAGGTCAAGTTCGTGAGCAGGCAGAGCCTCGCCGGGAACTACGTCGTGATCCGCAACAAGAAGCTCCACCAGGACTACATGTACGCGCACCTGGCGACCCGCGCCTCCGTCATCAAGGGGCAGATCGTCCAGCCGGGGCAGCAGATCGGGATCGTCGGGCAGACCGGCGACGCCACGGCCTGCCATCTCCACTTCGAGCTCTGGCTCGGCAAGTGGTACCGGGGCGGCCATCCGGTCAACCCGATGCCGTACCTGCAGACCTACGCGGGCTACTAGGCCTCTGCGGCTAGCTGCCCTCCGCCGGGCGGCAGATCATCACAGGCAGGTGTGCGTGCTGGGCCACGGCCGTGGCGACGCTGCCCAGGACCGCCGAGCCGACACTGCCTCGGCCATGCGAGCCGAGCACGATCATCCCGGCGTCGATCTCCTTCGCGGCGTCCAGGATGGTCTGCCAGGTTCGTACGCCCTCGGCCGTCTGCGAGCTCGCATCGAAGCCGGCGTCCGCTGCCAACTTCGCCCCCTCGTCGGCCGTCTTCCCCGCTTCCTTGCGGACCTGGTCGACCATCTCGTCGGGCACCGCCGCCGCGGGGGGACCCCAGAAGGGAAGCGCGCCGAGCGCCTCGAAAGCGGCGAGGACCAGGGCCGTGACGAGCGCCAATCGTGACATTCGGCTCATGCTCGGAGAACACGACCACGATGCGATCGGAGCGATTCCGAACGCAGCACCGCCCCCAGGTCAATGCGTGGCTAGTAGCCCGCGTAGGTCTGCAGGTACGGCATCGGGTTGAC
>DASTAI010000332.1:0-2576 GCA_035712865.1 Solirubrobacterales bacterium | reverse complement strand
GAAGACCGACGGCCGCCGCATCCAGGGCTCGACTCTGATCGCACGGGCACTGGAGGAGATGAAGCCGGACCCTCCGCTCTTTCCATCCGACCCGGAGCAGCGCGCAGCCGTTGAGCAAGCCGAGCGCTGGGGCGATCAGGTCCTCCAGGACGTGCCGCGCCGGATCGTCCGCTGGCTCTCGGTCCACCGCCCGGAGACCAAGGTGATGATCGCCAAGGACGTCGGGATCCCGTTCCCGCGCTTCGCCGCCTGGATCAACGCCCCGGCGGCCCGCCATCTGGCGAGCAAGGTGGACGCCGACGGGCAGATTCAGCGGGCCGTCGCGCAGGTTCCGGAGGTCATGGACCATGTCGACGAGCTGATCGCGGAGGGAGTGATCGGCGGGGCGGAGCCGAACGCCGCCGACTTTCAGATCGCGAGCTCGGTCCGGGCGCTGCTCAACGTCAAGGACCTCGACCCGGTGGCCCAGGGCCGGCCGGCGAGCGGGCACGCCATCAGGCTCCTCCCCGAGTTCGGCACCGACCTCCCACCAGGCCTGCTCCCCCACCAGTACCTGGCGGGGGCCACAAACACCGCCGCCGGATCTAGGGCGTCAGAACGATCTTGAGCGCCTCGCGGTTGTCGTAGACGCGGTAGGCGTCGGGCGCCTCGTCCAGCTTCATGTGGTGGGTGACGAGCGGAGCGGGATCGAGCTCGCCCGCGGCGAGCAGCTCGAGCACCGGATCGACATGCTTGATCACGTTGGCGTGTCCGCTGGTCAGCGTCAGCGCCTTGATCCAGAGGATGCCCATGTGCACCTCTGTCCTCTCCGCGTAGACCCCGGTGACCGAGACCGTCCCCGCCTTGCGCGCGAGACGGAGCGCGAGGTCCAGCGCGTCCGGATGACCGACGGCATCGACGGCGAGGTCCACCCCGCGTCCCTCGGTCAGCTTCTTCACCTCTGCCCGCGGATCCTCCTCGGTGAGGTGCACCGGCGTCGCGCCGAAGGACTCGGCCATCCGCAGGCGGTCCTCGACCGTGTCGACCGCGATCACCTCAGAGGCTCCGGCGGCCTTCGCCGCCTGAACCGCGCACAGCCCGACCGGGCCCAGCCCCAGGATCGCCGCCGTCTCGCCCTCGGCCAGGGGGCGTGAGGCGACCGCGTGGTAGGCCGTTCCCATCACATCGCCGGCGAACAGCGCGACGTCGTCGCTCAGGCCGTCCGGGACCTTGCGCAGCGTCAGGTTCGCGTGGGGAACGAGCAGGAGCTCCGCCTGAGCTCCCTGCAGGGAGCCGAGCGTCTTTCCGTGGCCGAAGACCCGGGCCTCGTCGCACTTGTGGAACTCCTCGCGCCTGCAGAAGAAGCACTCCCCGCAGGCGGTGCCATAGGTGCCGAGGACGCGATCACCGACCGCGACCCGGCTGACGTCATCCCCCGCGGCGACAACCTCGCCGACGAACTCGTGGCCGATCACGAAGCCGGGCTCGATCTGGACGCGGCCGTGATAGATGTGGAGGTCGGAGCCGCAGATCCCGCTCGCCTGGACCCGGACGATCGCATCGTCCGTCGCGAGCAGCTCGGGTTCCGCGACCTCGTCGACCTGGACCTCGCCCGGCGCCTGGAAGGTGACCGCTCTCATCTACTGGAGCCTATGAGAGGATCGACCTCGGTCGACCGAAGGAGGACTCAATGGGGATCGAGAAGTCACGGCCGGTCTTGATCACGGGATGCTCGACCGGGATCGGACGGGCCACCGCGGAGCGGCTCGCGGACCAGGGGTACAACGTCCACGCAACCGCGCGCCGGCTCGAGTCGATCGACGACCTGAAGACCAAGGGCTGCAAGACACATGCCCTTGACGTCACCAACGAGAGCTCGATGGAGGCTGCGGTCGGAGAGGTTGAACAGGACGGTCCGATAGGGGCCCTCGTCAACAACGCCGGCTACAGCCAGAGCGGCGCCATCGAGACGATCCCGATGTCGAGCGTCCGCAAGCAGTTCGAGACCAACGTCTTCGGGCTGATCCGCATGTGCCAGCTCGTGCTTCCCGGGATGCGTGGCGCCGGCTCGGGTCGAATCGTGAACCTGAGCTCGATGGGCGGTAGGCTCACCTTCCCGGGCGGCGGCATCTACCACGCGACGAAGCACGCGGTCGAGGCGCTCTCGGATGCCCTGCGGTTCGAGGTCCACGGGTTCGGCGTGGACGTCGTGGTGATCGAGCCGGGACTGATCGTCACTGACTTCGGCGAGACCGCCGCGGCCAGCGTCGACGAGGTCGAGGACCACGGCCCGTACGCCCAGTTCAACGCGGTGGTGGCGAAGGCGACGGCCGAGGCTTACACCGGCCCGATGTCCCGCCTCGGCGCCGGCCCCGACGCCGTGGCCCAGGAGATCGCCAGGGCGATCTCGGCGAACCGCCCAAAGACCCGTTCCAAGGTCACCGCGTCGGCCCGGATGATGATGGGGACTCGCCGCCTGCTCAGCGACCGGATGTGGGATCGCGTCGTTCGCTCCCAGTTCCCGCCGCCGAAGCCCGAGGGCTGATGTCGAGGGCACTGCTGATCATCGACTTCCAGAACGACTTCACCTCCGGCGG
>DASTAI010000331.1:0-11770 GCA_035712865.1 Solirubrobacterales bacterium | reverse complement strand
GCGCAGACCGCGGGGACCGGGCGCAGGTCCTCGACCAGCACCCTGTCGACGGAGAATTCGCCCTCGCGTAGCCGGTCGGCCAGCTCGTTCCCGAGGTCCCGGGCTCGCTCCGGCGCGGAGTGGCGCGTCCCAGAAGATGTAGACGGCCCCATCCCGGGCGAGGTGCTCGCGGACGGCATCGAGCGCCGCTTCCGGCTGCTGCCAGAAGGGAGCGACGTTGAAGGCGAAGACCTTGTCGAAGCGCCGATCGCCGAGGTCAGCGTCCTCCAGGGCGACAGCCTCGAGCACAGCCCTGCCCGCGTCGACGTATTCGCGGTTCCTACGCGTGGCCATCTCGATCATCTTGGGCGAGCGGTCGAGCGCGGTGATCGCTCCCGTCGTCAGCCTCTCGCAGACGAGGGAGACCGCGACACGGTGGCCGCAGCCGACCTCGAGCAGGCGGTCGGCCGGAAGGACCTCCAGAGTGTCCACCGCCCAGACGAACCGCTCCGATGCCTTGCCCGTCATGGCCCCAGCAATAGCATCACGTGCGCGTGGACCCCAGATAGGTGGCTGTCGGAGTAGGCGCCGCGGACGACACCGGGGCTGCCGGGACAACCGGAGCTGCCGGGAAATCGCCGGCTTCCGCTGCCGTTCAGCGCCCTTCCAACGGAGCAGGAGGCTTGGGAAGCAGCACTGTCCGGTGAGATACTGGGCGGGCGATGCCGGAGGAGAGTCTCGAAGATCGCATCCGCCGGCCCTCCATCGCCGAGCCGGCCCACGCTCAGACGGCGCCTCTTTGATGCGGGCCGCCGGCATCAGCGAGTTCGGCGGTGCCGTCGGGCGGATCGACCTCCCAGATCCGCGCCCCCTCGCGGACGACGAGGTCCTGATCGAAATCCGGACAGCGGGCGTCGGCAGCTGGGAGGAGTTCGTCCGGACGGGCGAGTGGGACGTCGGCCGCGCCCCTCCCATGGCACTCGGCGTCGAGGCCGCCGGCACCATCACGGCGATCGGAGACTCCGTTGAGGACTGGGAGCCGGGCGATGAGGTGCTCGGCCACCCCCTTCCGCTGCGGGATCAGGGAGCCTGGGCGCCCCTGCTGATCGCCTCGGCGGCGCTCCTCGCGCGAAAGCCTGCCGCCCTCTCGTGGGAGGCCGCTGCAGCGTTCCCCGTTCCGGCCCTGACCGCCGCGCAGGTGATCGACGGAGCCCTGGCGGTGCGCCCTGACGACCTGGTCCTCGTCAACGGTGGGAGCGGGGTGACCGGCACGCTGCTCGTTGGACTGGCCGCGGCGCGCGGCGCCGAGGTGATCGCGACCGCAGGACCGGCCAGCCAGGAGCGCCTGCGCCGGCTGGGAGCGGCACACGTGCTCGACTATCACGACACCGACTGGCCGAAACAGGCGCGCGCCATCGGCGGCGGCTCGGGCGTGACCGCCGTCGCGAACGCCGTGCCCAACGGCTCAGCCGACGCGATCGGCACCGTGCGCGACGGCGGTCGCCTTGCGACGATCACCGAGGACTCACCGGACGAGCAGCGGGGCATCGAGATCTCGTCGGTGATCGTCGAGCCCGACGGCCACGCGCTCGGCGAGCTCGCCGAGCTGCTCGCGGCCGGGAAGCTCGAGGTCTCGGTCGCGGCGACGTTCCCGCTCGAGGAGGCCGCCGCGGCCCTCGCGACTGCGACCGAGGGCGGCGCCGGCGGAGCGGTCGTGCTTCGCCCCTGACGGGGCCGAGGATCTGGCTGGGGCCGGCCGATCGGCTCAGCAGCCGATACAGGTCGCGTTCGAATCGCCCCCGGCCTTGCCCTTCGACTGGGGAAGCCGAAGCGGGCCTTGTCGCCGACTTATGATCGCGCCATGCCCGAGCCCGCCGAGCGCCCGCACAACCCGCTGCGGCGGGAGTCCGACATGTTCCGGGTGCTCGTCATGTTCGCCGTGGCCGCGGCGATCGTGATCGGCGTGGCCCTTCTGTTCGGATCGCTCGCCGGCGTGATCGTCGGCGTGATCCTCGTCGGGATCGGCCTCTGGCGCACCTGGAGGCTGATCCAGGAGTGGCGTCGCTACGGCTCCGACCCGGCCGAACGGTAGCGGCCCGCCTCAGGTGGTCGGATCGGCCTTGACCAGCTCCGGCGGGAGCGCGCCCATCTACTTCTTGCCGCCGCCACCGCCGCCACCGCCGGCGGTCCCACCACCGCCGCCACCACCGGTGGCGGTCTGGAGGTAGGAGACCAGCTGCTGCAGCTGGTCGGGGGTGAGGGTCTGGCCGAAGTTCTGCGGCATCACGTTCGGCTGGTAGCCGGGGGTGATCACGGCGTTCGGGTCGGTGATGTCCTGGGAGATCATCTGGGGGGGTTGGCCCGGGAGGGCCTCGTCGAGGTTCGGCCCGGTCGTGCCGGTGGTGCCTGCCTGCGCAAGGGTGTGGCAGCCGCCGCAGTTCGTCGCGAAGAACTGCGGTGGCGAGAAGACCGGCGGCTTGATGCCCGGGACCCCGGCCACGCTCGCGACGTAGGCGGCGACGTTGTCGAGGTCGTCTCCGGTGACGATGTCCGCCGGCATGTAGACGTCCGTCTGCTCGGCGGTGGCGGGCCGCGGGTTCTCGACCTGAGCCTTGATCACACCCTCGAAGGTGTCGGAGTCCTGGCCATTGGCACGGGCTTCCTTGAAGGCGTAGTCGAGGTTCGGGCCCACCGTGCCACTGGTCCCCGCGCCGGTGAGCGTGTGGCAGGTGCCGCACTTCTGCGTGAAGAGCTGCTGGCCCTTCGCGAGGTCGGGCTTCGGGCCGAGGTTGCAGCCGGTCAGGGCGACCAGGGCTGCGGCCGCGGCGATCGTGGCCACGAACCATGCACCCTGCCGATTGAAGCGGCGGCGAGGAGGCTCGCCGCCGGTGAAGAGGTCGCTCATCGGGGCCGAAATCCTATATGCCGCCCCCGCGCCCTCGGCGCCTCGGCGGGCGTGGGTTAAGCTTGCGCCGAACGGCACTTGGGGTCGCCGTGAGGTGACTGCGCCGAGAGGAGGTCGAGCAGTGCAGGTTCGCCAGGGTATGTCGAGTGTGGTGCTGGCTGTGGGGCCCGGTCACACCCTGCGGCAGACCGCGACGAAGATGACCGAGAAGGGGACCGGCGCGGCCCTCGTCTTCGACGACGAGTCCCCGGCCCCGCGGATCATCACCGAGCGCGACATCCTCAACGCCGTCGGGACCGGCAAGGACCCGGACGCCGAGAAGGTGGCCGATCACATGAGCTCGAGCGTCATCTCCGCGGCTCCGGACTGGAGCCTCGAGCAGGCCGCAGAGGAAATGGTCCAGCGCGGCATCCGCCACCTGGTCATCGTCGACCGCGGCGAGTTGGTCGGGGTTCTCTCCATGCGTGACATCGTCCGCTGCTGGACGGAGGTCGGCGCGACCTCGTCCATGAGCCCCCCGTAGGGCCCGCCCCGTCGCCGGCCGGCTACTCGTCGTCGGCCGGAGCCGAAACCGACAGTGGAATCGGCGCGGTGTCGGTGCGCTGGTGCAGCGGCATGCGGGCGATCTCGCCCCGGTTCGCGCGCAGCCAGCCGATCAGCGAGAGCAGCGCGATGAAGCCGCCGATCACGGAGTACGGCCACCAGGCGTACAGGCCGACGATGACGGCGGCGAGCCCGAGGGCGAACAGCGCCGGATACACCGTCGGCCGGGGCAGGTAGATCGACTCGGTCGGCTCCTCGGGCTGGCTCATCGGAGGTAGAGAACAGAGATGTAGAAGGCCAGTCCGAAGACGAGCAGGGCCAGGGAGCCGGCCACCATCCCCGACTTGATCAACGCTCTGGAGCGCTCGCGATCCACGGCGGAAACCCTATCCGCTCCGGTGGCTACAGAGCCCGGTCGAGGGCCATCGCAATGAAGAGCAGCGCGAGATAGGCGAGTGAGCTGAGGTAGAGCCGTCGGGCCGCCTGCCGTGAGGGGTGCGCATTCAGCGCGAACGCGAGTCCCACGAAGCCCGCCCCCAGGGCCAGGGCGGCGATCAGGTAGACGGTGTCGAAGAGGCCCGTGGCGACGGGCGCGATCGTCACCGCCACGAGCAGCAGCGCGTACGCGACGATCTGGTGGCGGGTGGTCGTCTCACCGCGGACGACGGGCAGCATCGGCACCCCGGTCCGGGCGTAGTCGTCGGAGATCAGCAACGAGAGCGCCCAGAAGTGCGGCGGGGTCCAGAAGAAGACGATCGCGAACGGCCACAGGGCCTGAGCCGTGAGGCCGCCGGTGGCCGCCGCCCAGCCGACGAGGGGGGGCATCGCGCCGGCGGCGCCGCCCAGCACGATGTTCTGCGGCGTCCTCGGCTTGAGCCAGAGCGTGTAGACGAAGACGTAGCCGAGGAGGCCGGCGGCGGCCAGCGCGGCGGTCAGGAGGTTCACCGTGAGCGCCAGCTGCACCACCGCGATCACGCCGAGGGCTGAGCCGAACAGCAGCCCGCGTCGCGGCTCGATCCGCCCGCTGGCCAGCGGGCGTCCCTTGGTGCGAGCCATCCGCGCGTCGGGCTCGCGCTCGATGTAGTGGTTGATCGCGCCGGCCCCGCCCGCGGCCAGATAGCCGCCCAGGCAGGTCCAGAGGATGGTGGAGAGGGCCGGACCGCCCGGATCCGCGACGAACATCGTCGCCACGCAGGTGAGCAGGAGCAGCGAGATGATCCGCGGCTTGGTCAGAGTGACGTAGTCGTTCGCCACCCCGATCGCGGCGCGCATCGTGCGTGCCCGCGCGTCGCCGGGGGTGACCGAGATGTGGTCGCCGCCCGGCCGGCGCCGGCGGCCGACGCGATCGTGGCGCGTGCCGAGGTGGACGCTCATGCGGGGGCCGCCGATGCCTCGACCCTCGGTGCGCGCTCGCCGGACGCCGCCGGGCTCGGCAGCCAGGCGAGCCTGTAGGCGATCGAGACGACCGTCGCCCAGAGGAGGGCCGCGACCGTGAGGTGCGCGACGATCAGCGTGGCGTGCTCGCCGAGCCAGACGTTCATGGCGCCGAGCAGGACCTGGCCGAGCAGGAGCAGGGCGCCGAGCACGAGCAGGCGATCCCGAGCGCCGCGCGCGTAGGCGACCGAGAGCAGCACGATGATCGCGAGCGTCGCCGCGTAGACGAAGACGCGGTGCGTCAGGTGGATGTCGGTCAGCCGGTTGTTGCCGAACGGCAGGAACTTGCCGTCGCCGCAGGTCGGGAACTGGTGGCCACAGGCGAGGTGCGCGCCGGCGATGTTGGGGCCGACCTCGTTCACCCCCCGTTCCTCCGTGCCCGCCATGTAGCCCCCGGCGACGATCGCGCAGAGGAGCAACACGGCCGCCGTCGCCGCGTACGGCTTCAGGCCCCGGACGGGCTCCCGTACGGGCCGGCCGGTCTCGAGTGCGCCCTCGGAGCGCGCCTTGTAGCTCAGCCAGAGCAGCAGGCCGAGGAGGATCATCGCCGTGCCGAGGTGGGCGGCGACCAGGGTGTCCTTGAGGCTGTGCTCGACGGTGAGGCCGCCGAGGCCCGCCTGGATCAGGACGATCACGGCGGCGGCGATGCTGCCTCTGAAGGCCCAGCTGTTCCGGACGCGAAGCTCGCGATACGCGCGCCAGCAGAGCAGCGCGATCAGGACGACGACGACTGCCGCCAGGAGGCGATGGGAGAACTCGATCAGCGTGTTCTCATCGCCCACGACGGGGATCACGTCGCCGCCGCAGAGCGGCCAGCCCTTCGTCCCGCTGCCGCCGGCCCCGCAGCCGAGCCCGGAGTCGCTCACGCGAACGACGCCGCCGACGATGATCAGCAGGAAGGTGACAAGCGCAGTGAGGTCTGCCAGGCGGCGAAACCGGCGGAGCCCTGCACCGCCGCCGCCGGCACCGGGTCCGGCCATGGCGTCAGGCTACCGGCTCGCGCGTCTCCGCCGGGGTTGCGCGAGAGGCATCGCGGCCTCGGACCGCCTCCCTGATATCGCGCAGCGGCTCGTCGCTCCGGACGTCCGGGACCACGTCGAAGTTGTGCGGTGGCGGGGGCGAGGTGGCGAACCACTCGAGGGTCTCCCCACCCCACGCGTCCGGTCCCGTGCGGACGCCGCTCCTCAGCGAGACGTAGGCGTTGACGATCGTCAGGACGACCCCGAGCGAGAGCACGAAGGCGCCGATCGTCGCGATCAGGTTGTAGGCGTTGAGGCTCATGGAGTTGATGGCATCGCTCGCCTCGAAGAACTTGAAGATGTCCACCTGCTGACCCTCGACCCCGGCGAGGAAGAGCGGGATGAAGGTCACCTGTGCGCCGAGCACGATCAGTGTCGCCGATGACCGGGCCAGCGACTCGCCCATCACCCGGCCGGTGATCTTCGGGAACCAGTAGTAGAGAGCGGCGAACCCGCCCAGCACCGCTCCCCCGACCAGGACGTAGCCGCTCGCGGCGGTGGACGCGGTGGTGTCCCCGAGCAGCCAGTTGACCGGTATCACGCTCTGCATCAGCTCCAGGATCAGGCCGAAGCTGAGCGTCGAGAGCGCCGCCAGCGAGAAGATGAGCGGGGCCCGCATTCGCAGCACGCCTCCGGCGAGGGTGCCGATCAGGTTGACGAAGATCGCTCCGATGGGGATCACCAGGAGGAGCGACATCAGCATGGCGGCGTAGAGGAAGCCGATAGGGATCGAGGCGCTCATCATGTTCTGCATCCAGGCGAGGAGCCCGAGCGGCATGATCGCCGTCAAGGAGATCGCCAGCGCGCGACGGGAGAGCAGCGGCTTGCCGGAGAACACCGGCAGGATCTCCGAGATCGCGCCGAAGGCTGGCAGCAGGAACAGCAGGTAGCAGCCGGTGAAGAAGATCCAGCTGAGGTGCTGGTAATAGAGCGGCGCGCCGCCCTCGCCCGGGTCGAAGAAGACGCCGTTGAAGTGGCGATCGATCTCGAGCATCACCAGCGCCGCCACCATCGCCGTGCCGGCGAAGATCATCGTCCAGCTCGAGACGGCGGCGGAGTAGCTGAAGGTCGGAAGCCGTCGCCAGGCGAGGCCCGGCGCGCGCAGCTTGGCGACGGTCACGGCGAGGTTGATCGAGAGCAGCACCAGGCCCAGCACGGTCAGGCCGACCGCCGTGATCCAGACGTCGATCCCGTTGTTGGAGATGTAGACCGTGTCGGAGAGCGGCGGCCAGGAGTTGAAGCCTCCCTCCGGCGGCGTGTAGACGAAGCTCACATAGAGGAGGGCCCCGCCGAAGAGATAGAGCCACAGCGAGAGTGAGGCGAGCCGCGGGAAGGCCAGCGAACGCGCACCGATCTGGAGCGGCACCACGTAGGTGAAGAGCCCGAAGAGGAAGGGGAGGGCGAAGAGGACGATCAGGGTCGCGCTGCCCACCGAGAGCAGCCGGTTGAAGGTGACCGGCTCGATCAGGTCGTTCTCCGGCACCGCCAGCTGCAGACGCATCAGCAGGAAGGAGACGATCCCGAGCACCAGGAACGAGAGCGCCGCGCCGATGTAGATGCGGCCGACGTCCTTGTGGTCGGAGCTCATGACCATCTCCAGCCAGCGCGGCCGCCTCGGGGCGGGGCCGTCGGTGACGAGCTCGGGGCGGTGCGGCGCGAGCGCGCGGCCGTTCGTGCTCATCCGCCCGCCTCCCCGTTCGCCTGCTGCACGAAGGTCTGGGCCTCCTGGATGCCCGCCGCCTGCTGCTCGAGCCAGGCCTGGTAGGTGGGCACGTCGACGACGTGGACGCGGGTCCGCATGACGGCGTAGGAGGCCCCCGAGAAGGCATAGCTGGCGCCGTCGAAGTCGCCGGTCTCATCCGCCTTGAACCAGGTCTGGTTGCTCTCGCCGGGTGTCGCGTCGAACTTGCCGCTCAGTCCCGGGACATACCAGCGGTGCACGACGTCGGTGGAGCAGAGCTTGACGACGACAGCCGTATCGACGGGGACGACGAGCTCGTAGTAGGAGTACGTCCCGTCCGGGTACTCGTATCGCCAGATCCACTGCTGGCCGCAGGCCCTGATCTCGAGCGGCGCGGACTTGGTCGAGGTGGCCGGCGGGGTGAGGCCGCGCTGGGCGGTGAGGACGGTGGAGCCCTGGAGGCCATCCGGCCCGGTGGCCTCGATCTGCTTGGCGTCCCCGGTCACGATCACGCCGAGGATGAAGGTGACGATCGCCAGGACCGCGAAGGCCCCGGCGGCGCCGAGCTGCGCGGGGCGGCGCAGGACCAGCCGCCGCGGCTGACGCCCGCGCTTGGCGCGGAACCGCGTCATCACGGCGAGCAGCGCCCCGTTGATCGCGATCAGCAGGACGACGCCGATGACCAACATCACCCAGTAGAGGGTGTTGATGTCGTCCGCGTTCGGTGAGTGGCCGCCGGGAGGGCTGAGCAGGGCTAGCAAGGCGGCGTGAGTCTATTAACTCGGTCCCTGGCCACGCCTCCTTCGGAGTGACTGGCTGGCTGGCCAAATTCGCTCCCTGGTCTGAAAGAATCGCCCGGCATGGCCGGCAATGGCAACGGCTTCGATGACACCGCCCAGCGGGCGCTCCGCCGCATGGCGGAGTCCGACCCGGAGCTCGCCGCCCGGCTGATCGTTCAGTCGCTCCCTGCCGCCGCGGCCGGCCTGCCCGAGGGAATGAGCTACCGGCTCGAGCTGGACGGCGTCGGCGCCTGGACCGTCAGCTCGCTCGGCGGCCGGGGCAAGGTCGCCGACGTGCTCGCCGGCGCGGACCTGAACGGCGAGTCCTTCGCGATCTCAACCGATGCCGAGACACTCGCTCGCGTCGCGTCGGGCCGCAATCCGGTCGGCCCGCTGATCAACGGCCGGCTGAAGCTACGAGGGAGGCGCCGAAAGGCTCTGGCCCTTCGCAAGCTCGATTCCGAGGCCGGCCCGCGTGAGCTCGCACGACTCGGCCATCCCGTCGACGCCGATCTGGTCTTTCGCTCGCTGGCCTACGCGATCGAACCCGAGTGGACGCGGGGCCACCGCTTCGCCGTCGCCTACGAGCTGGTCGGCGAGGGGGGAGGGACCTGGCGCGTGGAGGTCGATGACGGTCAGGTCCGGGTCGAGCACGGACTCGGGGAGGAGCCCGATGCGATCGTCCGGATCCGCTACGCGGACTGGCTCGCGCTGCTCGCCGGCGAGTTCACTCCCTCCGACGCGATGCGGCTCGGCAAGACGGAGGTCGAGGGCAGGATCCCCCCGGTAACCCGGCTCGGCCGCTGGATCGATCGGGCCGAGGGCGTCGACGGCCCGGAGCTCGAGCGCGAGGAGCGTCAGCGCCGGCAGCAGGCCGAGAACGCGGGCAGCTGGGGCAGCAGGGTGGCCGGCAACGGCGCCTCCGGCGATGCGGGGGATCCCGCCGAGTCGAAGCGACCCCGGGGCGGGCTGATGAGCTACGAGCAGCTCTACGCCCTCTGGGAGCGCCAGAACTGGCGTGCCCACGAGCTCGACTTCTCCGTCGATCGCGAGGTCTGGCTGGCCACCCCGACCGAGGCCCAGCGGCACACCGCCTTCAGCATCGGCAGCTTCTACGTCGGCGAGGAGCGGGTCACGGCCGACCTGGCGCCCTTCCTGCTCGCGGCGCCCAGCGGCGAGATCGAGGCTTTCCTCGCGACCCAGCTCGTCGATGAGATGCGCCACGCAGTGTTCTTCGACCGCTGGGCGAGCGAGGTCATGGGTCTCCAGGCGGGAAGCTTCCGCGAGCGGCTCCGTGAGATCGAGGACCGCATGCTCGGCCCGTGGCACTTCCTCTTCGATGACTCGCTGCGAGAGATCGCAAACCGGATCAAGGAGCGTCCCGACGACCTCGAGCTGTTCGTCGAGGGCATCGTCACGTACCACATGGTCACCGAGGGGGTCCTGGCGATGCCGGGCCAGCGGATCATGATCGAGTACACGGCCGAGCATGACCTCTACCCGGGCTTCAACGAGGGCTTCAAGCTGGTCGAGCAGGACGAGCACCGCCACATCGCCTTCGGCGTGCGCTTCCTCAAGGACGTCTGCGAGGAGCGCCCGGAGATGAAGGGAGTGATCGTGCGGCGGCTCGAGGAGCTGCTGCCGAAGGCGGCCGAGGTCTTCTGCCCGCCGGAGGCCGACGATCCCTCGGACTTCGTCTCCTACGGCCATCACTCCTCCCAGATCTACGGCTTCGCCTACCAGGCACTGAAGCGGCGCATGGCCGCCATCGGCGTCGAGATCCCGCCGCCCGAACGCCTCATGCCCGGGCCGGTCGACTTCGGCGGCCTGGCCGAGCGGCGAGTGCTCGCGGCCGAGGCCGCGAGCTAGCCCCGCTTCAGCTGGGCTGCGCGGCGGTCGCCTGCCGCGGCCGGCGGTAGAGCGCGATGCTCGTCGCGATCAGCCAGATCGGCAGCGCGATCATCGGCAGGTAGATGATCCCGAAGAGCAGGATCACGCTGCAGACGAAGCCGAGCGAGGCGATCCCACGCGGCAGCACGCCGGTGCGCCAGATCACCACGGAGGCCGCGTCGATCATGGCGATGGCGCCGAACATGGCGAAGAGCAGGATCGCGCCGAACCCCGCCTGGGGCAGGTAGCGGCCGACGTCGGAGACGGTCAGGGCGCTGGCGCCGCCGATCGACTCCCCGGCGGGAATCGCGGCGAGGAGCGAGGCGCCCACCCAGAGCAGGCCGACGAGGAGAACCGCGCCGCCCAGCACCACGTTCGAGAGCCGTCCCTCGGGTCCCTCCGCCAGGCGGAGCCACTGCCGGAGCCCTGCGGCGAACCAGAGGAGGAAGAGCCCGCAGAACGCCAGGATGAACGCGCCGATGATCACCGTGACGCGGTGTCCGTGATCGGCGTACCAGGCGATGATCTGGGCGTTGTTGTCGTCGCTGTCGGGTGAGTTCGTGACCATCACCACGCCGACGAGAAACGTGATCGCCGCCAGAATGCCGGCTGTCGGCGTCCAGAAGTCACGTCGCGGTTCTGCCATCTCGCCTCCTTCGCTTGCCCCCAAGGGCCCTGTGGTGGGGCGAACTTACCCGCGGAGGCGGTCGGACTCACCTTGATCGGAGCGGAGCCCGATGCGAACATATGTTCGTGTCGCCCACCACGATCATGCACGCCGACGCCGATGCGTTCTTCGCCTCGGTGGAGCAGCGGGATGACCCGAGCCTTCGAGGCAGGCCGACGATCGTCGGCGGCGGGGTCGTGATGGCGGCGAGTTACGAGGCGCGTGCGTACGGAATCGAGGGCGGGATGAGCGGCTGGCGAGCCCGCCGGCTCTGTCCCCACGCGGTGGTCGTCTCGCCGCGCTTCTCGGCCTACACGGAGGCGAGCCGCGGGCTGTTCGACCTCTTCGAGGAGACGGCGCCGCTCGTCGAGGGGATCTCGCTGGAGGAGGCCTTTCTCGACGTGCGGGGGCTGGAGCGCATCTCCGGAACGCCACGCCAGATCGCGGACCGGCTCCGTCGGCGCGCACGTGAACGGGTGGGGCTGGCGGTGACCGTCGGCGTCGCACGGACGAAGGTGCTCGCGAAGATGGCGAGCCGCGCCGCCAAGCCCGACGGGTTGCTCGTGATCGAGCCGAATCAGGAGGCGGAATTCCTGAGACCGCTCCCCGTCGAGGCACTCTGGGGCGTCGGCTTCGCAACGGCGGAGAAGCTGCGGGCGCACGGAGTCAGCACGATCGGGGATCTCGAGCGCCGGGACGAGTCGGAGCTGGCGATGTTCCTCGGCGGCCACGTGGCGCGGCACCTCCAGGCGATCGCCAACCGGAGAGACCCGCGCCGGGTTCGCCGTGGCCGCCCCCGGCGCTCGATCGGCACCCAGTCCGCGTTCGCAGGCGGGGGCAGGTCGCGATCCGAGCTCGACGCCCTGCTGGTGA
>DASTAI010000330.1:0-12460 GCA_035712865.1 Solirubrobacterales bacterium | reverse complement strand
GAGAGCTTGGGGATGCTCCCCCAGCGAAGGCGCGATGGTGAGCGGAGCTTGCGGGGCGCGGGCAGAGGATCGCGCTTGCCGGCTCGCCGCCAGGCGTTCCAATAGGGCGTGAAGACGCGGTAGTGATCGCCGTTCGCCGGTGTCACCTCGCCCGGTGGGATCACGGTCACCCCCTCGAATGCCCGCACCGCCAACCCGGCCTTCTCGCCGTCGTGCTCCAGCCGTCGCTGTCGCGCGCGGGCATAGCCGCTCACGTCCTCGCTGAGGAAGATCGTCTCCGCGCCGGCCGCGCCCGCGAACCGGCTGGCCTCCTCTACCCAATCGCCCCGCCGAATCGCGAGGCGCGATCCCCGCTTGCGCAGGGAGTCGTCCAGGTCATGAAGGCTCGCGAGGAGGAAGGCGAGACGGTTCGGGGTCCCGGCTCGGCCGGAGATCAAGGGGTCGTCGACCACGAACAGCGGAACCACGGTCTCCGAGCCGTGGACGGCCGCGGCGAGCGCCGGGTGGTCGTGCAGGCGGAGGTCCCGCGTGAAGAGAACGACTGACGTCCCCACGCGAGCGAGGCTACCCGCGCTGGCGCTCGGTCAGTCGCCCGACGGCTTGGCGCCCTTGGCCGGCAGGGCGGCGACGGATGGCTTCGCCGGCACCTTGGGGTTCTCGATCTGGCCGAGCCGCTCGATCAGGCGCTGCCACTGCTCGGGCTTGAGCATCTGCCCGAGCTGGGAGATGTGCTCGGTCGTCGAGAAGGTGTAGCCGACGTGGATGTGGTTGTAGTGGTCGGGCAGGATGAAGGTCGGGGGGCCGAGGTCCATGAGCGAGATGATCTGTGCCGGCCGCATCGCCCCCTGGAGCAGGAGCAGGTCCTTGATCACCGCCTCGGTGATCGTGCCCGGGCCCTGGTGTCCCGTTATGGGGATGCCGTTGACGGCCGCGATGTCGACCGCCGCCCCGTACGAGTGCGCCGAGACGTTCCCCGACGAGGTCAGGTAGGAATGACCGCACTTGAGCGCGGTGATCGTCAGCCGGTAGCCCTTGGCCACGAGGTACTCCATGACCGCGAGGATCCGGCGGTCGATCTGGCCGCTCGCGACGTCCTGCCGGCCGCAGGCGTAGATGGAGAGCTTCGGGTCGTGCAGGACGCGCTGTTCGAGCGCCGCCTTCGACATCAGCAGGACCTGGCCCACGGTGGGGTTCGCCGAGAACGGGTCGCGGTCGTTTGCCCGGTAGATCGCTGTGGTCTCGAGCAGCTTCCACCCGTCGAGGATCGGCTTCGGGTCGATCGTCGGGGCGCCGCGGCCGGCGGGCCGGATCGCGAAGTTGAGGTGGGCTGGCTGCCGGTCCGTCTTGCCGACCCGGCCGAGCATTGAGCCGCCGATTACCTTCGAGCCCACCTTGAGCGGCTTCAGCTCCATCGTCTTCGGGTCGAACTTGAAGGTCTCATCGCCCTGCGCCGTCGTCTGCCCGGCCAGCGGATCGGTCTGGTTGAAGGGGGCGGGCTGCTGGCCGCTGTCCGCGCGGTCCGGCAGCGCGTAGAGCCGCTGTCGCGCCTGCGGCGCGCTCGTGCTCGGCCGCGGTGAGGGTCTTGCGCTTTCCCCCTTTGTGGCCGGGGCCTTCGGCGCCGCGTCCCTGCTCGGGCCCTGGAGCTTGAAGTCGCTTGCGCCGAGCTTCTTCTCACGCGGGACCGGGTGGACCGTGGCGATCTCGCCGAGATGCGAGTACGTATAGCGGTTGCCGTAGGCGTCCTGGAGGACGATGAACTTCCCGAGGTCCTTCGACTGCCCGAGCTTCTTGATCGTGCCGTCGTTGACGGCGACCACAGGGGACCCCGCGTCCGAGTAGACGTTGATGCTCCGGCGTTCGGCGTTCGACTGGATCACGTCCGCGGCGTTGCCCGCCGCCCTGCGCTGGGTGGTGGATCGGGCGATTGCGGCGGCGTCGCTGATGTCGTCGGCGTAGCGAGCCTTGGCCGCCACCGGGAAGTGCGCTCCTTCGGTGAGCCCGGTGAGGGAGCCGACCAGCGCGTCCGGCAGCCTGCCGTACTGGTTGGCGTTGAGCAGGACCTCGTCGACGTACCAGTCGGCGTGGTTGTAGGCGAAGATCGCCTGGCGGACGTCGTGATCGCCACCGGCCGCCTTCAGGTAGCGGGCCGCGGCGCAGATGGCGTCGACGGGGTTGTACGGGTCCCGGCGGCCGTCGTCGTTGGCGTCGACTCCGTAGGCGGCCCAGGTCGAGGGGATGAACTGCATCCAGCCCATCGCCCCGGCCGAGGAGATGTTGAGGTTGGTGCCGAATGCCGTCTCGATCTTGTTGATCGACGCAAGGACCTGCCACGGGATCCCGTACTCGGTGCCGCAGGACTGGTAGATCGGCAGCAGGAAGGGCGGGATCTCGAAGGAGTCGATGACGGGGTTCGGGACGCCGATCGGGGCGGGGCCGAAACTGGCCGTCGTCAGGCCCGGGTCCTGGGGAGTGGGGGAGCCGTCGGGCTGCCTCAGGACGGGCTGGGTGATCCCGTTCTGCTGATCCATGACGACGTCCTTGCGGCTCTGGCGCTTGCCCTTCTGCTTCGAGAAGAGGCCCTTGCCGCCCTTCGACCCTTCCTTACCGGAATTGCCGCCCCCGGTCGCGCCGGCACCGGTGCTGACGGAGGAGCCCAGCGAGCTGGATTCGCTGGAACCGGAGCTGCTGGTGCCGGAGCCACCTGAGGCAGAGCCGCCCCCGCCGCTCGAGCCGCCGCCGAGCAGACCGCCGCCGCCATCGCCTCCGCCGCCCACGTTCGGCAGCTTCGGTGTCTGCACGGTGACGTCCGGCGGGTTGGGCACGGGAGCCGGGAGGGTCGGCGTGGTGACCGTGAGGTCGCCGACACCTACCTTGAGCGAGCTCGCGGTACCGGCGCCGAGTACGGCGAGGGTGGTGCCCAGCGCGATGATGATCAGAAAGCGTTTAGCCATCCGTGGCGCGGACCTTGCCTCGAGATCTCCTCTGAACTCCCGTCACACACACCTGCCCCCCAAGTGGGGCTCGACACAACACATCCCCCCAAGTAGAGGGACGAAACTCATCCTCCCGAAGCGCTCCGAGATATGCGCCGGTTCCCCTGGGCCTCAACCTGAGCTTGAGGCTTTTGTGGTCGCGGCGTGTCCCGGAGTGGCCCGTCTGCCTGTTTCTATACGGCTCCTGTGAGCGACGGCAACCTGATCCTGATCATCGGCGACCTGCTGATCGCCGGCCTCCTGGCGACGGTGTTGGCCGGGCGCCTGCGCGTCCCCGGCCTCATCCTCTTCCTGGGGCTCGGGATGGCGATCGGCACCGACGGCTTCGGCTGGGTCGACTTCAGCGACTACGAGCTGGCTCGGACCATCGGCGTGATCGCACTGGTGCTGATCCTGTTCGAGGGCGGTCTCAGCGTCGGCTTCGGCGAGATCCTGCCGGTGCTGAGGCCCTCGATCGCTCTCGCGTTCCTGGGGACGCTCGTCACCGCCGCGATCACCGGGCTGGCAGCGACCTGGCTCTTCGACCTCTCCTTCCTGGAGGGGATGCTGCTCGGCTCCATCGTCTCCGCGACGGACGGCGCGGCCATCTTCGGACTGCTGCGCCACTCCCGCCTCCGCGATCGCCTCACACGGACCCTGGAAGGGGAGACGGGCTTCAACGATCCGGTGGCGATCCTGCTGGTCGTCGGGCTCATCGACTGGATCCAGCTCCCCCACTACGGGTTCGAGGACATGGTGCTGTTGCTGCTCAGGGAGCTCAGCATCGGGTTGGGCATCGGACTGGCGGTCGGCTGGCTGGCGGTGCAGGGGCTGCGGCGGGCGTGGCTCGGCAACGAGGCCGGCTACGTGATCGGAACGATGGGAACCGCCGCGGTCGCCTTCGGCGCCGCCAGCAGCCTGCACGGGTCCGGATTTCTCGCCGTCTATCTCGCCGGCCTGCTGCTGGGAGGGGTCCCGATTCCAGCCAAGCGCGCGGTCGTCGTCTTCCACGAGGGTCTGGCGCTGGTGGCGCAGGTGACGATGTTCGTCGTCCTCGGGCTGCTGGTGTTCCCCTCGCAGCTCGGCGACGTCGCCTTCGAGGGGACCGTCCTCGCGATCGTCCTGGTCTTCGTGGCGCGGCCGGTGGCGACCCTGATCAGCACCGCCTTCGAGAAGTTCAGCCTCCGCGAGAAGACCGTGCTCGCCTACGCCGGACTGCGCGGCGCGGTCCCCGTCGTCCTCGCCACGTTCCCGGTCATCGACGGCGTCTCGCACAGCTTCGACTTCTTCAACATCGTCTTCTTCGCGGTCCTCCTCTCGACCCTGGTCCAGGGGGCGACCTTCGAGCCCCTGGCCCATGCCCTCGGAGTGACGACCACGGGGCCGGTCCGCGAGCCGCCGATCCCCCGCCCGCGCACGGCCGGCCAGAGCGCACAGATCCTGATGGTGCGGCCGTGGCGGGAGAGCGACGGAGATGCCTCTTTCCCCAAACACGTCATCGGCACGGCGGTGGAGGAGCAGTTGCTCTCCCGGCTCGACCGGCCCGGGGCGCTCGTGGTTCTCGCCGACGGCCGCTATGCCTTCACGGGACCGATCCTCGGGCTGGGACCGGCCAGCGCCCTCCAGGGCGAGGCCCGCCGCCGGCTCTCCCATGCCGACTCGGATTCCGAGCGAGCCTGGTGGCGGGACGTGATCGGCGAGCTCGCCCGCTGATCGCCCGGTCGCTTGGTCGCGAGCTCGACGGGCTTAGGAGCTCAGCTCGCTCGCCCGACGGGCGAGGCCCTCGACGAAGAGGTCCAGCAGCAGTTCGAAGCGGGCGTCCTGGTCGCTGAACGCGAAGGACTCGGCGACCTCCGTGAGGTTCGGGAAGCGCTCGCGCGGCAGCGACTCCAGGTAGCCGCGAACCATCTGGGCCATCTCGTCGATCGGCGGGCTGCCCGCCCCCTCCTCATCGTCCCAACCGGCCTCGTCCATGGTGAAGCCGTTGACCGCAGACATCATCAGCAGGTAACTCTGGACGGCCAGCTCATCGGGAACGCCACCGGCTCGCATGATCGCGAGCACCCCGCTCGGAGAGCTGCAGGGCGTTGGGGCCCAGCTCGGGAGACGGCGGGTCGGCTCGGGATGAGCGTGGCCGCGGCGAACAGCCACCTGCAGCGAGCGCGGGCGCGAATCGACGGCAAGCTCGAAGAGCAGCCGGCCGAGGAGACGGCGCAGTCACTCGAGGACAGGCGTCTGCGCCGGATGGTGGAACGGCACGCGGCGCTCTGGGAGCGGAAGGACGTCGACGGGCTGGTGGCGATGCTCGCCGCGGAGGCAGACACCGAGTAGAGGTCTACCGAATAGCTTGGTCACGACCGTGACCGAGCTGAACGACGGACAAAAAGTCGAGGAACGTGCGCTGCCGCTGATCGGCGGGCGGCGGTTCTGGGTCTACAGCGCGGAGACTCCGCCGGGCGAGCCGATGGGCGACGGGCTCTTCAACGCCGCCTTCGCCGAGCTCGACGCCCGCTACCAGGAGGACCGCTCGGGCCCGGTCGGCCTCTGCGTTCCGGTCTCTGATCCCGAGCTGATGCGCCGCCGGCCGGAGGCGATCTGGGCCGAGACGGAGCTGATGTACGCGGGCACCCAGCAGGAGGCCGCATCGCTGGCGGAGGCAAGCTCCGCCAGCACGCAGCTGCGGATTCGCTACTTCTACGACGCCACCATCGGACCGGGCCTGCCCAACTCCCCGACCATCGCCCGGTCGGAGGCGGTGGACTATTCGCTGCCGCCCGGGTACCGGATGGTCCCGCTCGCGGAGACCGAGGCGGTCGGTCCTGAGGACGTGCTCCGGCTCTGGGAACGCGAGGGGGCGATGCCCGATCCCGCTGAGGGCCGCCGGCGCGTCAACGAGGTGTCGATCGTCGGCCTCGATCCCAGCGACAAGATCGCGGCCGTCTCCCCGGTCTACGTGCAGCGAAACGCGCAGCTGGGAATGGACCTCTGGCACCTGCGCGGGTTCGTCGCCACCGAGCACCGCATGGGGAACCTGGCGACGCAGATCCTCTGGGCGACTCGGGACCACCTCGGCAAGGCATACGAGAGCGGGGATGACACCCGCGGCCCCGGCGTGATCCTCGAGGTCGAGAACCAGATGCTGATGACCTACTTCAACCGCGCCTTCTGGGTCTACTCGGACTTCTGGTTCATCGGCGTGAACGAGCGCGGAGCGCACGTGCGCGTCCACTACTTCCCCGGCGCGGAAGCACCGTTGCCGCAATGAGCGCAGATCCTGCGCGCCCTGGGATCCGAGGCGGGTCACGCAACGCCCGGACTCTCGGCCGTCTCGAGTTCCTCGATGCTTCGGGCGTCAGGCTGCTGCTCGGCTCTCAGGCGCCGGTCTCTGAGCAACGGCAGCCGGCTGCGCGTCAGGCCGGCGAGCGCCCCGCAGGTTCGCCGCGTTCTCGAGCTGACCGGCGTCGGGCCGCTGCTGCCGATCGAGACCTAGAGGCGAGAGCGCAAGACGGCCTGCGGGCCGTCGGAGAGGTGCCGAAGCGCTTCGAACCCGGGCGTAATGTGTTCGGGGAGAAAGGCGTGTCGCTCGTCCGCAGAAGCTCGACAACCGCCCTCATTGCTCTCATCGCGCTGGCCCTCGCCGGGATGGCGGTGCTGCCCGTCTCCGCCTCGGCGCGGAGCCGGAGCCAGGCGCACTACCTGGCGGCCGCGAACAAGGGCGTGAAACAGGCCCACCGCTGGTGGAGCCCGAGGCTGCACTGGTACCGAGCTGTCCTGGACCAGGGGAGGGTGGCCTCCCTCTGGGGGATCGTGCCGCTGTTCGAGGCCCTCAACGGCCTGCAGATCGCTCAGCCCTCGCGCCGCCACCGGGCCCAGCTCAACCGGTTCGCCCGCGGGGCGGAGCGCTATCTGAACCCGACCCTCGAGCCCTTCCCGGGCTTCGGGCCGAAGCCGGGCCAGCACAACCCCGGGAAGACGACCTGGTTCGATGACAACGGCTGGTGGGGCCTCGCCTTCCTCGACGCGTACGGCGCCACCGGAAACCCGCGCTACCTGTACGACGCGACGGTCGCGCAGCGCTTCATCAGCGTCTCGGGCTGGGACACGACGCCGGGCCGGCCCGGCGGCATCTGGTGGAACAGCAACCACAGCTTCTACGCCGGCGAGTCGCTGGCGGGCGGGACGTTGCTCTCGGCCCGGCTCTATGCGCTCACCCACCAGCAGGGCTATCTCGACGACGCGCTCAAGTTCATCTCCTGGGGCGACGTCTGGCTCACCGATCCGGCCACCGGTCTCTACGCCCGCCTGCGCAAGCCGAAGACCTACAAGACGGGTAGGACAGCAAGCGGCGGCACCAGCTCCGGCGCCGGGTCACCGATGGCCGCGGCGGCCGCCGACCGGCGAGCGCTCGCCGCGAACCCTGACGAGGCGGCCAAGCTCGAGGCGGCCGGCCAGAGCGTTCCCGGGGCCGGAGAGGCCCGCACGGCCCTCGACTATTACCCGCCCTTCCACGCGATGCCGATGCCGTACGTGAACGGCCCGATGATCCTCGCTCACAGGATCATCTGCGACGAGACGGGCGCAAAGTCGTTCTGCGCGCGCGCCGACGATCTCGCGGCTCGAACGCTGCAGGTCTACGGGCACTTCTGGATGGGCCCACAGTTCGACTACTGGTACCTGCGGACGATGCTCGAGTTCACGCGGCTGGACAACAACGGCGACTGGTACGGGATCATCCGGCGCAACGCGCGCAGGGCGCTGCACCGAACCCGCGATCGCCACGGTCTCCTTCTGCGCACCTGGTACGGCAAGAAGGCGGCGCGGGCGCAGGCTCCGAAGGGCAGCGTCCAGCTGCACTCCGCGAACGCGGCGCTCTTCGCCTGGATGGCGGCCCTCGGCCGTTAGGGCCGCGGGCGTTGTGTTTCGGGCCTACGGGCCCGTGCCCGCGAGCAGCAGGGCCAGGACGGCCACCGCGATCCCGCAGATCGCTCCGACGCTGTAGGCGAGGACGAGCCGTCCGCCCCGGATTCGATCGGTCGCAAGGTGATCGATCAACGTGCTCATGCCAACCTCTCTTTCTCGGGCCTACGGGGTTAGCTGACGGACTCGCGCCGAAAGAGTGCGCTACGGCTTTCGCCGATTCGCCCACAGGAGCTCGCGCTCCAGTTGGTTCCCCCGCTCGCGCCGGACGTCAGACGACGACGCGATTCGGCAGGTGCATTTCGAGCGAGAGCGTACCGAATATTCGGAACGGAACGCGGCGAGCCGGACGGGCCGGCCGGAAATCAGGCTGCCTTGGGCAGCTTGCCGCCGCGCTCGAGCTCCTCGCGGACCTTGCGAACGTGGCCGGTGGAGCAGTTCGCCCGCTTGGCGATCACGCCGTCGGGCTCTTCCGGGCTCCGCCGAAGCTCGAACTCGAGGAGCGCCTGGCGCCGTGAGGCCCAGCCGTCTCCCTTGGCCCCGATGGTGGCCTTCTCGACCGCCTTCTCACGCTGGCAGTGCAGGCAGAGCCACTGGCCGCCCCTCCTGCTCCAGCCCTCGGGCCGGCGCGGGATCCCGGTGCTGCCCGCCGCGTAGCGGACGGTCACCTTGCAGCCGGTACAGGTCCAGCGGCGAGTGCGCGGCGCAGGGGTTCGGTTGTTGACGGTTGCGGTCTTGGACATGAGTTACCTCCGCGTCTAGAGCACTGCTTCGCGAAGGCTGCCTATAGGTGGAAGAACTGCGCGAAAGTGCTGCAAATGCCGGGTTTCCATGACCCGACGGGGTCGTACATATTAGCAGACGCTGAAATCCCTGCAAAAGGCGGGATTCCGCTCATTTCACGCCAAGGTGACGCGAAGGGACCGGCCAAACCGCTACGAATACCGGGCTCGTGATGCGCCCGGACGGCAGTCTCGCAGGCCGCTTCACCTCGCGGTCCACCTGGACGCTGATGGCGGCCCTGATCGCCCTCGTCGGGGCCCTCTCGGTCTGCCTGGATCGATTCCACAACGGCGACTTCTATCTCTCGCTGGTGAGCGGCCGGTTCATCGCCCACCACGGCTTCGTCAACCAGTACCCGTTCGCGACGGTCGCCAAGGGCGGGACCTGGCTGAACCAGCAATGGCTCTCCGAGCTGGCCTTCTTCCGGATCTCGCAGGTGCTCGGCCCGACCGGCCTGACGGTGCTCTACGCGATGCTGATCACGGTGCCGCTGGCGGTTCTGCTCTGGCTCTGCCGGCGGAAGGGATGGCCGATGCTGATCGCGGTCACGGCCTTCTACTTCCCCGGGCTGCTGGCGGTGATCCACCCCCGCGCCGCCGGCTTCACCGTCGTCATCTTCTCGCTCCTCGTCGCCCTCCTCGCCGTCGTCTGGCGGGCCCGCGCCGCTCCCCACTCGGGCCGGCTGTCGGGCTGGTGGGCGGGGCTCGCGATCGTGGCGCTGTTCGCGCTCTGGGCGAACCTCCACGGAGGCTTCATCGCCGGACTGCTGCTGCTCGGCCTGCTGACGATCGGGTTCGCGATCGACCACTGGCGTGGGATCCCCGGGACCCTGCCGCTCTCCCGGATCGCCGCGCTTGGGCTTGTCGCCGTGCTCGCCGCGATCACGGTGACGGTGTCGACCCCGCTCGGGGCGGCGATCTGGTCCTACCTGCTCAGCTTCCAGAACCAGGCGATCTCGCTGGCGAGCACCGAATGGCAGTCGGCCTTCGGCGATCCGCTCGCCCTTCTCTACATCGGCCTCGCGACCGCCTTCGCCGCCTACATGTGGGTCAGCTCTCCGCGTCCACGCCGCGTCACGACCGTGCTTGTCACCGCGGGCTTCCTGGTCTTCGCCGGCTACTCGATCCGGAACATCGTCTTCATCGGCCCCGTGCTCGCGCTCCAGGTCGCCTGGACGGCGCCGAACCGAAGCCCGGGGCCCCTGCGTCTCCCCGTCGCGGTCGCCGGGTCGGTCGCCGCCGCCGCGGCGCTCGCCTGGGCGGCTGTCCTCGGCCCCGCGAAGGACGACCCGACGCTGGGCTTCCCGGTCGCGGACTACGCGATCGCGCACCCACCGGAGAAGGGGCGGATCGTCACCTACGCCGGCGTCGGCTCCTACATCAACTGGCGCTCGCCTCAGACTCGCGTGGTGCTGAACGGCTGGCTCGAGAGGTTCACCCCCCAGGAGCTGCGCGACAACTACGGCGTCCTCCGCGACGGCGCCCCGGATCTGCGCGCCGCCCTCCGGCGCCTGAAGGCGGGAGCGGTGATCGCGCACGTGCACTCCGCGATCCGGGCGCTCGAGGCGGCGGGCTTCGAGCCCGTCTTCAGCACGCCGCAGGGGACCTATCTGGTGAGAGCCTCGAAGCGGCCTTGAACCCCCGGTCGCAGGCTTACTCGGCGTTGAAGATGCCCTCTACGATCCCGCCCCGGGATGGAGTCCACTTCCGCATCGGCTGACTCGGCGGTCGAGCGGGCAGCGGCGCTTCGCCCCGCCCTCCCCGCGCTGCCGAGGCTCGAGGCTCGGCGCCGAGCCCTGATCGCCAACACGATGCTGGGTGGGATGGTGGTCGCCGGCTTCCTGATGGCCGCGGGGGCCGCCGCCAAGCACTACGGGCCGACCCTGCACATCCACCACGGGCTGCCCGACTCCCTGCGGGGGCCGCTTCAGGGCCTCGGCATCTCGATGAGCGGCACCGAGTTCGGCGTCGTCTTCATCGTGCTGGCCGTCTGCTACCTGGGCGTGCTCGCCTTCGCCGACTCGGTGCGGGTTAGGGTCGGCATCGGGGCGATCGTCCTGCTCCACCTGATCTTCGTGATCGCGCCGCCGCTGCTCTCCAGCGATCTCTTCAACTACGTCGGCTACGCCCGGCTCGACGTGCTGCATGGCCTCAACCCATACGTGCACCCCCTCTCCGCAGCGCCGATCGACCCCTCCTACATATATGTGGGCTGGCCCCTCAACACCACGGCGTATGGGCCGCTCTTCACGCTCGCCAGCCTGCCCCTGGGGTGGCTCAGCTTCGCCACGGCGATCTGGGTGCTCAAGTCGGTCACCGCCCTGGCCAGCCTCGGGTGCGTCGCGCTGGTCTGGGCCTGCGCGGTGCGGCTCGGTCGCTCGCCGCTGCCGGCGGCTCTCTTCTTCGGCCTCAACCCGGTGCTCCTGGCCTACGCCGTGGGCGGGGCCCACAACGACCTCCTCATGCTGGCCGCGGCCCTCGGCGGCGTCTATCTGCTGCTCGGGGGCCGGCAGTCGGGGATGGCCGCGCTCGTCGGAGCGGTCGCCGTGAAGAGCTCCTCGGCCGTGCTGCTGCCGTTCGCGCTGCTCGGCTCAAAGCGCCCGGGGAGGGCGCTGGTCTGGGGTGTCGCGGCGGCGGCCGTGATCGGCGTGATCACGGTGATCGCCTTCGGCACCCACGTGTCGAGCCTGCTGCATGTGCTGCAGAGGGACGCCCGGCTCGAGACCCCCAACGACGTCCCCGGCGTGATCAACGACGTGCTCGGCCTGGGGCTGGCGAACCACACGCTCGGCCGGATCGGGATGCTCGTCCTGATCGTCACCGTCGCCGCGCTCCTCGTCCGGGTCTATCGGGGCGGGGACTGGCTGGAGAACGCGGGCTGGGCGACCTGCGCGGTGATCGTCACCACCACCTGGTTCCTGCCCTGGTATCTGATCTGGTTCCTCCCCCTCGCCGCGCTCGCGCTGCGGCCGTACCAGCGCCTGACGGCGCTGGCCCTGACCGCACTCGCTATCGGACTGCAGTTGCCGCTGATCTTCGGGAAGTAGCTACGAAGCCGGGTGCGGCTCGTGCCGAGCCGAGATCCGGCCCGAGATCACGGCGGCACCCCCGCCGATGACGCCGGCCGCGAGAGCCGCCAGCGCCCAGATCACGCCGTGCAGGTGGAAGCCGAAGGCGTTGTCGAGCGACCAGGCGCCCGCGCCGATTCCCGCCAGCGCGAAGACGACGGCGGCCAGCACCAGATTGAACTCGTAGCCCTGGTTCGTGTTCCAGATGCCGTTCGGGGCGTGCACCGTGAGCACGGCCGCGATCATCACGCCGATCAGGGCGGCGGCCGCGAACGGCGTGAAGAGGCCGAGCGCGATCAGCGCGCCTCCGAGGAACTCGGCCGTACCGGCCGCACGCGCGTGGAGCCAGCCAGGCTGCAGCCCGATGCTGTCGAACATCCCCGCGGTGGCCTGCAGCCCGCCCCCGCCGAAGACGCCGAAGAGCTTCTGGGCGCCGTGTCCGACGAAGAGCAGCCCGACCACGAGGCGAAGTACGAGTAGTGCGAGGTCCATTCAGATTCTCCTTGGGAGGTCGGATTCGAAGTCTCTCTCAAGGATAGTTGCCTACTCAAATACTTCCTAAACCTGGGTAGACGGGGCTTGCGAAACTTGACTAACTCGATAAAGATGCTTGTATCCGGCGGGAGGTGACCCCGACCAGCAGCTACCTCGTCTGTGCCACCCCGCGGAGCGGCAGCACGCTCGTCTGCCAGGCGCTCAAGGAGACGGGCGTAGCCGGGCG
>DASTAI010000329.1:0-9005 GCA_035712865.1 Solirubrobacterales bacterium | reverse complement strand
GGTGGCGAGCAGAAAGGAATCGGTCACGTCGATTCTGCATTGGCCGAGGGTGGTCATATGCAGGCCGAGCACGTCGCCGGCCATCACCGGCAGGGACGTTGGAAACGTGTTGCCGACCGTCCCCCCCGGTGTCAGGTCACGCGGGCCGTCATGGGCGACCACCTGGTAGGTGTCGGGCTCCGCGATCTTGCGGAACACCTTCAGCGCGCGCCGCTCCGGACCCCCGCCCCCGAGCGTCGTCCAGGAGGTGAGCAGCCAGGAGGTGACGCCACCCGTGCTGGGCACGGCATAGGAATTGCCCGAGTTCACGCTGGGTTGGATCAGGTCGAGCTGATTTCCGCACGCGCCCGAGCCCATGGGCGGTGGCCCGATCTGGCCGATCGTGACCGCCGCCGAGGCCGGCGTGGCGGCCGCGGCCAAGGACAGCACCGCGAGCGAAACCACGAGACATGCGCGCCTCACCCGAGCGAAACTAGCAGCCGGGACCAACGCTGCTACTTCTTCTTCCCGCCCTTCTTCGCGGACCCGTTCCCCTTCGTGATCTTCTTCAGGAAGGGGATTAGCTGCTTGATGAACTTGTTCTTCGGATAGGCCGCGGCCGGGTCGTTGTGGGCGTAGGTGGACTGGCGGTTGACCAGCTTCAGGTTCTTATTGGGGATCCCGGCCGTCTGTGCGAGGACCTGCGCCGCAATCGGGACGTTCGGGCCGCCCAGGGCCGCGCCGAAGGCGTAGATCCGCAGCCGCTTCGGCAGCTTCGCCGCGTCGGTCGAGTGCACGTCGAGGATCGACTGCGCCGGGTTCGCCACGCCGTCACCGACGGCACCCGCGTCGATCGTCAGACGCAGCGGGTGGTACCAGGCCGTGCCGTCGATGTTCTGCAGTCCCCAGCCGGAGAACATCGTCGCCCAGCGCTGGATCGGCGTGATCGCGCCGTCCCGGACCCAGCCACGCGGATCGCCGCTGGCGCCCAGGTGGCCCGAGTGGACCTGGGCGGCTCGCAGGCTGGACGGCGAGGTCGCGGCGTCCGTCGAGAAGCCGAAGCCGCCCTCGTTGGTCGGCATGATTCCGCCGGGCGGCATCAGGTTCGACGGCAGCAGGGGCCAACCCGCGAACACCGAGAGGGTGTTCGGGGACGCCTTCGCCGCCGCCGACCCGACCGAGCCGAAGAGACCGGCGAGCGGCGCCGGGATGCCGCCGAAGTTCAGCCAGGGCGACGACGTCTGCAGGTTGTTGAGGTTGGTCTGCGCCTGCTGGGGGCTCGTCGGGGTGGGGCTGCTCGCGCCGTCGATCAGGATGAGGCCGGAGAGGTCCCGGGCACCCGGCTGCCCGTTGAAGTCCCAGGTGGCATAGGCCGTCGTGATCGAGCCGCCCAGGGAGTGACCGCCCATCGCGACGTTTCGTCCCTCGCGCGCCGCCGCCTTGACGACCACCCGCAGGTCGTTGATCTCCGTGTTCATCCCCCAGTCCCGGGCGAACGGCACCTGGGAGTCCGGCACCGACTGGTAGTGCGGGGAGATGCTCGAGTTGCTGAGGTAGCCGAGGTAGTAGTTGAAGACGTCGGCCGGGCTGACCTTGCCCTGCTTCAGGAGGTTGAGCTGGGACTGGTCCTCCAGGAAGTTCTCGCGCCGCTCGACCGACCAGACCTGCCAATTCGGCAGCGTCTTGACGATCGTCCGCGCGAGCGGCTGGAAGTAGCCGCCGCCGGCCGAGGTGCCGGGATTGAGGACGAGGACGTTCTTGGCCTTCGGGTCGCCGATCTTCAGCACGCCGACCACGTTCAGGTTGTCCGGCGTGCCGGGTGAGGCATAGCCCCGCATCACCTTGAACTTGACCGGGATCTTGGCTCCCGCGGCCGGCGCGATGGCGGCGCAGAGCGCGGCCGTCGCGAGCGCGATGAGTGCAAGCCGGATCGGCCTTCTCTGCCCTGCGAGCATCCTCTCCTCCTTGTCGTCCCTGTGGCGCTACTGATACACGCCCCCGCAAATGTATCGAAGCCGTGAGGACGTGGCCGGCCGGACGGGACGGCGCAACTTCTCGCGGCGGGATCTGTTCTGATGCCACCTCCATGAGGCGCGCCGCCATCCTCATCTCGCTGATCGCCGTGCTCGTCACCGGGCTGATCGCGACCACCAGTGCCCCCGCGGCGGAGCCGGGCTTCAACCTCCCGACCAAGCGGCTCGAGGGCGCGTACAAGTTCGCCCTCCAGGATCGGCGCTTCGATCCCCAGGGCTGCTATGCCCCGCCTGGCGAGCTGGCCGGCATCCTCACGCAGGCCACCGGCCGGACCGTCGGCGTCGCACGCGGCACCGGCAGGCTCCGCGCCGTGAACCAGGTCTACGTGCTCAAGTCCGGGACGAACTGCAACCGGCTGCGGATGGCGCTGCGGGCGGTCGGGGGCATCTATGTCCTCGATTCCCACCTGGGGACGGTTCGGATCCAGGGCCGTAAGGGAGCGGCGACCCCCGGGCTCGCTCGGACTCTCAGCGGCTTCAGCCTCGCCACCCAGACCTTCCGGCTGAGCAAGCCGGACACGGCTCCACGCCTGGAGGTCCTCTGCCCCCGCGGCAAGTCCCCGATCGGCGGCGGCATGAGCCAGAGCCCCGGTGTCGGCCCCGACGGGGACGGGATCTATCCGCACTCCTACGAGCGGCTCGGCGCCCAGCTCGGGTACCACATCAGCGTCGTCGTGCTGGATCCGAGCCCGGCCCAGACCACCGCTCGCACCGTGACGATGCAGACGGTCTGCGGGCGAGGCGTGATCCCCGCCACCCCCACCCCCCACAAGACCGTCTGGGTCAGGACCGGGCAGACCAAGACCGTCACCGCCCGCTGCCCCAAGGGCCAGTTCCTGGTCTCCGGCGGCTTTCAGCGCACGAACTTCCGCAGCGACGGCGGCGACTACATCACCGAGTCGAGGGCGGCCGGCTCGAAGGCCTGGAGGGTGAGCGGTTCGGCCTACGGCCCGACCGGGCAGGGCGAGCTCACCGCGATCGCCTACTGCGCCCGGATGAAGAAGCCGATGCTGACCGAGGTCACCTCCAGCCCCGTCCCGGTCGGCGCGAACCAGGTCGGGAGCACCACGACCCGCGCCTGCCCGAAGGGGAGGCGCCTCGTCGCGGGCGGCTTCTCGAGCGGCGGCTCCAGCAACGCCTTCTTCGCGGACGGCACGATGAACTCGAACGGCTCGTTCACGACGCGCAGCTACGGGTTCTTCGGCCCGGTTTCGAGCCTCACCTCGTACGGCTACTGCTGGCCGTCCAAATAACTATCCGCGAGCTTGTCCATCGATTCGATGGACAACCCCATACGCGGAACGACCCGCCGATTGGCGGGCCGTACCGGGAGTGTCTTTGGGCGGTGTCCCGCCCGTTGCTGTGATCTCTGACTAGACCGAGGCGGCGAAATCGTTGATGCCGCTGGCCTCCAGGCACTTCACCTTGTCACCGGTCTTCTTGTCCGTCCGGGTGACCTGAGTCGCCGTCGCGGAGACCGTGATCGCGGTGCCGTTCGCCTTGGACGTCAGTCCGGTTGCGTTGAACGGCAGGGTGGCCGTGAAGGCTCCCTTGCCGGTGGTCTTCACCGTCGCGTTGAGGACGAAGCTACCGGCCGGGCTGACCTCGATGAACTGGACCGTCCTGCCCGCCAGACACGCGGCCCGGGTCTTCAGCTTCCCGGTGACCTGGATCGAGGTCGTCTTGCTCTTCCCCTTCGAGTCCAGGGTGTTGACTGGCGTCGGGAAGACGCTCGCCTTGCCGCGAACCTTGATGGGGCCCTGGGCCGCAGCCCCGCTCGCCGCGAAGACCGCGACGATCGCTACCGCGCCCAGCGCGGCGGCGGCATACACCTTTCTCATCAGCTTCCTTTCCCTAGCTTTCGAGTCACTTCTTCTTGCTCTTCTTCTTCGAACCGAGTAGGTCCGAGGCGAAGGAGGTGGTGCCCGTGCGAGTCGAGGCAGCGAGGTGCTGCAGACCGAAGAGGTCCTCGACGGTGCGAAAGACGGAGTACGGGTTGTAGGCGCCGGCGTTCGTCGAGCCGGGCGTGAGGAATTTCGAGATCAGGAGGGTTCCGACCGGCGCCCCGTTGACGCCCGGCGTCGCCTCCCCGAAGGTGATGACCAGGACGCCGCCCCGCTGGTAGGCGGGCGACGCGAGGATCTTCGGGACCCAGGTCTCGAGGAACCTGTCGGCCTGCGCCGGGCCGGGGTCCTCCACGGAGGAGTCGCACTGGGTCGGCTCACCCGTGTTGCAGAGATTGGGCGAGATGAGGGTGAAGTTGGGTGTCCCGCCCTGGAGTGCGCCGTCCAGGCGATCGAGCGGAACGTCGTTCTGCTGGCAGCTCCCCAGGTCGAGCAGCGAGTGGAAGTAGACGAAGGGGTTGTGGCGCGCGGCGTAGCCGCTGCCGGCATAGCCCGCACCCTGATCCGGCTTGCGGACGTCGTGCGTCGTATCCGCCGACCCGGAATTCGGATGGACACAGGTCTGCGGCGGACTGGCCGGAGCGGTCTGTCCCTGCACGACCGGCTCCGGCTTGCCCATGTCCTCCATGTACGCGCCCCAGGTGAACCGTGCGCTGAAGAGCTGGTCGGCGACGTTGATCGCCTGCGCCGGGTAGACGCAGCCGTTGCCCGAGACGCTGCCGTTCTTGTCCGGCTGCGCACTGGGCGGAAACTCGCTATAGGTGGTGCAGTCGCCGCCGGTCTGCGAGTTCGGTGCCTGCCCACCGATCATGGCGATGTAGTTGGGCAGGCCCGTGTCCGTGAGCAGCGAGTAGTTGCTGAGGAGCTGTCCCTGCGGGCGCAGCGTGTTCGCGAGGTAGGGCATCTTCGAGTTCGCTCCGAAGGCGGCGTCGTACCCGGGGCTCGAGAGCGTGATCACGAAGACGTGCTTGACGCGTCCGGCCTTCGGCGTCTTGGTCTTCGGCGTCTTCTCGGCGGCCGGGACGGGTAGGGGAGTGCTCACCGGAATCGAGGGAGCCGTGATCGTGGGACCGGCGCTCGCCTTCGACGGTGCGGCCGCCGGCGTCGCCGCTACCGGCGTCGAGGCGGCGGGGGTGCTCGAGGAGTTCCCACCGAGCGCCGCCAGCGCCGCCCGCAGCTGCGAGGCCAGGCCGCTGTCGCCGCCACTCGCCAGCGTGCTGCCGATGATCAGCGCGGTGGCTGTGGCCGATGAGGCCATGATCAGCCGGAAGCGGCTGGTGGTGACGCTCCCGGCGGTTTCGATCACCCAGCTGACGGCTCTCATCTCAGTCCTTCGCCAGCTCGTTGCCGCAGCGAGAGCAGAAGCGCGCACCCGGCTCGAAGGCTGTGCCGCAGCGAGCGCACTCGCCGGTGGAGTCCCCGAGCTGTTCGATCGCCTCTTCGATCTGGCCGAGCTCGACGTCCACCCGCTGCAGCTCGGCCGCCTTGCGGGTGAGCACATCGAGCTTGACGTGGTCCCGAATCGCCATCTCGTAGAAGGCGCCGCCGAGATCCGTCTGCATCACGGTGAACTTCTCGAGCAGCCGGTCGCGCTCGGCGATCAGCTCCCGGTTGGCGGGCTGCTCCGCACCGGGCTTGCGCGGGGAATGGCCGTTGCGCTGGGTGCCGCCGGAGCGGCTCAGCCGGGGCGCCCGCACCTTCGGCACCTTGACCTTGGGCGCATGCAGCCTGACGGCGGGCCTGGGGACCTTCGGCATCTCAGTCACCGTTCCCCTGGGCCGCCGGGTTGCTTGAGCCACCGCCGGTGCCGCCGACGACGATCACGTCGGGGAGGTCCTTCTGCGAGTCGACGTAGTTCTTGCCGACCTTCTGGGCCTGCTGCTGGACCAGGGCGGTGTCCGACTGCACCTTCTGAGCGCTCGGAGTGAAGCCCTCGACCTTGTGGACGTCGCCGTAGGCCGTCTTGTCCACGAGTTGGCCCTCGCCGCTCGAGTTCTTCTTCACCGAGACGACCTGGGCGTCCTTGAACTTCGCCTTCAGCTTGCCCAGCGCCTTCGTCGCCTCCGCCTTGCTCGTGAACTGACCCGAGTAGAGGACGTAGGTGTTCGCCGGCGGCGCCGGCGTCAGGGTGAACTCGGAGGTGTTGATGATCCCGACGTCGGCCGCGCCCTGATCGGTGGCGGACTTCTTCGCCGCGTCGACGGCGGCCTGATCGGTGCCGTCTACGGGCAGCGTCTTCAGCTCGACCGTGTACCCCTTGTCCAGGGTGAAGTCGCTGGTGATCGGAGTGGCGGCACCCGTGTTCGACGCCAGCGCCGTGCCGCCCCCGCCGCCGCTCGCCTGCAGGCTCTTGATCGCCGCGGCCAGGTCCTGGTCGTTGTTGCCGCCCCCGTTGCCCTTGCCCACCAGGACTCCGATCGCAACGGCGATCGGCAGCACGACGAAGAAGAGCACCGCGGCCGCACGGGCCCCGGAAGGCGCCGCGCCCTTACCCGTGCCACGCCGCGGCTTGCGCGCGGCGGTGGCGAAGTAGCGTGAGGTGGGCACGCTCGTATCGCGGCGCCGAGCCCCGCAGCTGACGCAGTAGCGCTGCTTCTCGTCGAGCGGCGCCCCGCACTCCTCGCAGTGGGCGTATTCGGTCTTGGGCTCGGGTTGCGCGGCGGTCTTCGCGGCCGCCTCCGTGCTGGATCGACTCTCTGTTGTTGCCATCAGCTACTCCTCACTCGAAGAGGGTTGGAGGGGCGTAGATCTGGATCCGCGATCCCTTTGCGTCGCCGATCAGGTTCAGCGTCAGCTCAGTGCTCTCGTCAACCCCGAGGTGGGCGACCGACGCACGGCCAGCGGCGACGTAGCGATTCCCCTTGCGGGCCACGGCGTAGACATCGAGCCCGTACTGCGGAATGCCGGTGTCGTTGGCGACTTTGGCCACGACGCTGCTTCCCCGCTCGCCGCCGTTGGAACCGGCCTCGCTCACGTCAAGCTCCGGCACGTCGTTCGCCTTCGGGGCCGTCGCCGGCGGCGCACCCAGCCGTGCGTAGACCGGTCCGGCGCCGATCCTGTCCTTCGTCACGTACACCCAGGTCGCCTCGGCCCCTGGCGCGATGGCCGGGGCATGAGACTGGAAATACGGCACGTTCGGGCGCGCGTTGAGAGGGTCTCCCCCACGCTTCCCGACCTCGATCGGCAGGTCGTTGACCGGTGCGGTCCCCCGGTTGCGGAGCACGACGACGACCGCCGAGCCGTCCTTGCCGGAGATGACCGACGTGCGAACGACCCTGACGTCCCGATCGCTTCCGTGAATCGCCAACGGCTCGCGGCTCGCCAGGGTGCGGTCGGCCTGGATCGAGGCCCGCTGGTTGGCGTCCTGGGTGGTGGCGCAGCCGGAGACGACCGCGGCGAGAGCCACGAGCGTCGCCGCGAATGGAATGAGCGGACTAGCCGAACTCACCGCTGATGTAGTCCTTGGTCCGCTCCTGATCGGGCTCGCCGAACACCTTCTTGGCGCCGCCGTACTCGACGAGGTCGCCGAGGTACATGAAGCCGACGTAGTCCGCGACGCGGTACGCCTGCTGCAGGTTGTGCGTGACGATCACGATCGCCACGTCCTCCCGCAGCTTCACGATCAGTTCCTCGATCTTCTCCGTCGACTGCGGGTCGAGCGCGGAGCAGGGCTCGTCCAGGAGGAGCACCTCAGGCTTCGCCACCAGCGCCCGTGCGATGCACAGACGCTGCTGCTGACCACCCGAGAGCCTGAGGGCGGGATGCGAGAGGTCGTCCTTGACCTCATCGAAGAGTCCGGCGCGTTCCAGCGCCTCGCAGACGGGGTCCATCAACGACTTCTTGCTCCCCCGACGCGACCCCTGCTCGCGCAGGACGTAGGCGAGGTTGTCGAAAACGCTCATCGGGAACGGGTTCGGCTGCTGGAAGACCATCGTCACGCGCCGGCGCAGAGCGGTGGGCTCCATCGCCTGGATGTCGATGCCGTCGAGCGTCACCCGCCCGCTCAGCGACGCCGAGCGGGTCAGCTCGGTCAGACGGTTGAGCGACCGGAGCAGGGTGGTCTTGCCGCAGCCCGAAGGTCCGATCAGGGCGAGCACCTCACCCTGACGGACTGGCAGCTCGACCTCCCTGACCGCGAGCTTGCCGTCGTAGGCCACCGATAGGCGGTCGATGTCCATGCGCGGTATCGAAACCTGTGGGGAGCCGATCCGCCGCTTCCGAGCGCCCGCAAAGCCGGCAGGCGCGGCGCCATTGCCGTTGCCGTTGCCGTTCGCACCGCTCGGTGGTTGGTCGGGTTCCCCGGGCGCCTCCTGCGCCTCCGGGGCGCGTTCGAGGTCCAGCCGGCGTACCGGAGGGGGCTTCAGGAATTCCATGAGCCTGCCTTTCGGGAGCGACGATGGACGACGTCGACCGCCGCGTTGAGGAACAGGACGAGTACCAGCAGGACGAACGCGGCCGCGTACGCCTTCTGCGGGTTGTTCAGCTCCCCCGTGGGGGCGTTGGAATAGACGTAGTTGGTCAGGGTGCTGCCGGCACCCTGGAGGTAGTCGAGGGGGAAGGGCGAGCCGGTTGGCTCAAAGTTCTGAAGGGCCCCCAGGAGCACCACGATGATTGCGGTGTCGCCGATGATCCGGCCGAGGCCGAGCATCGTGCCGGTGGCGACCGAGGGCCGGGCCGCCGGCAGCAGGATCCGGCGGGTGGTTGCGGCCTTGGTCTTCCCGACCGCGTAGGAGGCCTCCCGCACGTGCTGCGGGATCGCCAGCAGGCCCTCCCGGGTAGCGCTCACGACCAGCGGCAGAGCGACCAGCGAGAGCATGAACCCGGCCGCGGAGAACGAGCGGCCGAAGACGACGCTCCCCGACGTCCGGCTGAGGAAGGCCAGAGCGGTGCTCGAGAAGATCACGGTCCCGAACAGGGCCAGCACGATCGAAGGGGTTCCGGCGATCATCTCGACCGTCGACTCCACGACCCGCGCAAGGGCGAAGGGCCGCCCGAACTCGCTCAGCCAGACCGCGATCGCGATGCCGATCGCCCCGACGAGGAAAGTGCCGATCAGCGGATCGAGGAACCCGCCGGTCTCCCCCTGCGT
>DASTAI010000328.1:0-5006 GCA_035712865.1 Solirubrobacterales bacterium | reverse complement strand
GCCGAGCTCGGCGACCAGGCGAAGGGGAAGGTCTCCGACGTCGCCTCGGACGCCGCCTCGAACCTGGGCGACCAAGCCAAGCAGGCCGCCAAGGGCGCGGTCGCTTCGAAGATCCCCGGGATGTCCTCGGGCGATGGCGATGATGACGGCGAAGGCGGTGGACTGCTTTCGAAGCTGATGCCTGGCTCGTCCGACAATGGCGACAGCGACGACAAGGAGGGCAGGGCCGCGCCGGGCCAGGGCGGCAGCGGACGGCGGATGCCGATCCAGCAGTCGGTGGACGTGGCGGTTCCGATCAAGGTCGCCTACAACCGCTTCACCATGTTCGAGGACTGGCCGGAGTTCATGCACCGTGTCGAGAGCGTCGACCAGGCGGATGACACGACCCTCTCCATCTCGATCAAGGTCTGGGGCCTCACCCGGCGCTTCGAGGCCGAGATCGTCGAGCAGCGGCCGGACGAGCGGATCGAGTGGAACGTCTCGGAGGGCCTCTCCCATACCGGGGTGGTCACCTTCCATGAGCTCGCTCCGCGTCTGACCCGCGTCGAGGTCTCTCTCGACTTCGAGCCGCAGGGGATGCTGGAGAAGATGGGACGCGGGATGCGCTTCGCCAAGCGCGCCGTCCGCGGAGATCTCCATCGCTTCAAGGCGATCGTCGAGCTCGACGAGGAGGCCGAGGGGGGCTGGCGCGGCACCATCGAGGACGGCAAGGTGAAGCGGAAGAGCCAGTCCCGCTCGAGCAGCAACGGCGGCCGCAGCCCGCGGAAATCACAGAGCAAGAACGGCTCGCAGGCGTCCTCGTCGCGCGGGAGCTCTCGCAGCGGCTCCCGGTCCTGAGCGCCTAGGTCGTCTTCACCACGAACACCGAGCAGTCGGCGTTGTGCGCGACCGACTTGGGCACGCTGCCGAGCACGCGGCGGTGCATGCCCTTGTTGCCGATCACCAGGACGTCCGCGCCACATTCGTCGGCCAGACGGACGAGCACATCCCCCGGGTCGCCCTCGTCGACCAGCGTCCTGGTCTCGATCCCCTGCTCGTTCATCTCGCTCTCGGTCCGCGCGAGGATCTCGCGGAGCTGGGCTGCGGGGTTGTAGGCCCACTGGGCCTCGTCGGTGCCGGTCGGCGGCGGCTCGTCCTTGAACGCGCTCAGCAGGACCAGCTTCGCGTCGAAGCGGCGGGCGAATTCAGCCGCCTGTCGGACCGCCTCGGAGGCGGTCTCTGACCCGTCGGTCCCCACTGCGACGGTCGAAATCACCCCGGAAGCAATATCACCCCGGGCTCCGTCGTGGAGTTAAGGGCCGGTTTCGCCTTCCCGATTCCTGATCGCGCGAGCGATCAGCCGGCCGTAGAGGGTGATCCCCTCCGAGGTCAGGTGGACGCCGTCGGTGGTCAGGTCCTTCTGGGAGGCGATCGCGTGCCAGTCGACGAGCTCGGCCTGCCCCCAATCCCGCGCGGCCTCGGCGAGGGCGGAGTTGACCTCCCCCTGCCAGCTGCGCGGTACGTCGACGTTCACCAGGTAGACACGGGGGACGCCGCGCAGCGCCTCGTGGAGCGCGACGAGGTCGTCGCCGTAGACCGGCCCGTTGTTGCCGATCTGGATCACCACGTCGTCGGGGAGTCTTCCCGCCGCCCCATACGCATCGAGCAGCGAGATGATGTCGGCCGGCTGTCTACCGACCGCCGCATCGAGCGTCAGGCCGGGTCGGAGTCGTTGCGCCAGGTCGGTTCGCGCGTCGACCATCACTGAGTCGCCGAGCGCCAGCACCTCGGGGTGACGGTCGCTCACGGCCACGCTCTGGGCACGGATGTGGGCCGACGCGGGCCCGACCTCGCCCGGATTGCCGCTCGGCGCGATCCCAGACCAGCCGACGACGATCACCACCACGGTGACGCCCGCGGCGAGCCCCACCCGCCCGATCCGCAGCCAATCGGGCCGGGTCCAGCTCCGCGAGCGGCGGAAGGGTTGCTCCACGTAGCGGTACGAGAGGTCCGCCAGCGCGGTGGTTGCGGCCAGTTGCAGCACGAACAGGATCGGGCTGGGGAGCGAGACGTCGACTCCCGGCCTGGTGAGGGCGAGAACGGGCCAGTGCCAGAGGTAGAAGCTGTAGCTGCGCTGGCCGAGCCAGCGCAAAGGCGGATTTCCGACGACCCGCCCGATCTGGGCCGCGGGGTGGGCCAGCGTCCCGATCAGGAGGGCGCTCCACACCGAGAGCAGCAGAAAGCCACCGTGGTAGAGAGAGCGGTCGTAGTCGTGGACCGTCATGAAGGTGATCAGGACCATCGAGAGGGCGAATGCGCCGACGGCGTCCAGCGCCACCGGTGCCAGGCGGCCGGTCGTCGTCCGCAGGCGGTCGGGATGCCAGAGGAATGCCAGCGCGACGCCCATGAGCAGCGGCGTGGCCCGGGTGTCGGTCCCGTAGAAGACGCGGTTCGGGTCAGCCGGGTTGAAGAGGATCAGCATCAGGAGGGTGGAGGCGAGGGCGCCGACGAGCACCCCGACCAGCAGCCGCCGGTGCCCGAACCGCGTCATGCAGGCGGCGAAGACGATCGGCCAGAGGAGGTAGAACTGCTCCTCGACCGCCAGGGACCAGAGGTGACGGAAGAGCGAGGGCCGCGCGAACTGCTCGAAGTAGGTCTGGTGGCTGAAGATCAGCTCCCAGTTGGTCACGTAGCCCAGGGAGGCGAGCGCGTCGGCCCGCAGGCGGGAGATCTGGCCGAAGTCGAAGAAGACCGCGAGGACCATCACCACCGCGATCAGCACACCGACCGCGGGCAGCAGCCGCCGAGCACGCCGCAGCCAGAAGCGGACCAGGTCCACTCGCCCCTCTTTCCGGTACTCGCTGAGCAGCAGCGAGGTGATCAGGTAGCCGCTGATCACGAAGAAGACGTCGACGCCGAGAAAGCCGCCCGGCAGCCAGCCACCGCCGTTGTGGAAGTGGTAGACGAACACGGCGAGGACGGCCAGCGCCCGCAGGCCGTCGATGCCAGGCATGTAGGGCAGATGCGCCCCTGTGGTGCTCTTCGGACGATCGCTCATCGCGCTCGTGAGGTACCTCGTCCCCCGAGATCACCTCCTTGCGGGAGATGGTGGCAGCCCCTCACGGGCGCCGTGGGCCGCCCCGTGCGATTGGTCACCCGCTTCGGCGATACCCGCACAGCATCACTGTGGGAATTCGTACCCTCATTCTGAGGTTGAGGTCTAGTCCGCAGATCAGGGTGCTCTGGGTCGGGGTACGCGTTTGCCTTCCAGCTCACGGCCGTGCGGTGGGAATTCCCCCGATTCGAGAATTTGGTAGAGGGCACACTCTCGCCAGAGTGAAGACTCCCTCCAATGTCAGTTTGGCGGTTGGCCTAGGAGCCGTCCGGATCACCTGGATCGCCGCGATCGTGGTCTGCGCGCTGGCGATCATCACCGCACTGGTTTCCGGCACAAACGGCCGCGGCAATTCGCCAGCGTTCCCCGGATTCGCTTTCAGCGGCGGTGCTGATCAGGCAGGTGCGCAGACGTTCCCAGAGCTGGGTTCCTTCCGCCAAGCGGCCTCGCATACCGCCGTACGGGGCCGAGAAGCTGCGAAGACGGCTGCCGATGGGAACAGTCCAGCATTGCGGAAAGGTCGGGGATTGCCGATCGACAAGCAGGCCCCCGACAAGAGCCGTTCAGGGGTCCGCGCGCCGCGGGTGCCGTCGAGTCAACCCGACCGCACCGGCGGACGGGACCCCTCGACCGGCGGAGGGGACCCCTCGACCGGCGGACGGGGTCCCTCGACCCCAAAGGCACCCTCGGCTCCGCAGGCACCATCGCTGCCCAAGCCGGCCGCCCCCCAGCTGCCGGCGTCGAACGCGCCTTCACCTTCGCTGCCCCAGACAGAGTCGTCATCCCAGACACCGCAGGTGAGCCCGAAGCCCACCGTCTCGGTTTCTACACCGGCGGTCCAGACACCCGTAGCGAACGTTCCCAGCGTCACCGTTGCGCTGCCGTAGGGGGCGGCGATACTCGGCGGCCATCCGGGCGGAAGGCCTCTCTCACCCGCGCCGCCACCTTGGCCTCAAAGGACACGGCGGTACCCTTCGCGCCCGCTCCGGGCATCAGGATGGTGGACAGTTCTCGCCGGTCAGGCCAGAGACGCTCGATCGGATCGCTCCTAGGCTCAGAGCACGAGTCGACCCATTGCAGCTCCGATCGGCGATGGAACTCGCTGGCGGTTTCCACCATCAGCTGGGTCCCCGGCGAGAATCTTTTCAGCGACTCGTCGTACGCGATCTTGAAGCAGAAGAGGCCCTCGCCGGCGACCACCGACGACTGGATCGCGACAGTCCGATCCCCTGCCCGCATCACGAGCATCTGCAGCCTCCCCGCCTGGGCGAACGCGCCGCAGATCGCCCGAAAGAACTCGGCGCCCGGGCCGCACGCAAGCGCGGTGCCCTCGTTCCCCTTCCATCCAGCGGCCTCAAGGTCGAGGAAGTCATCGACGACCACCGGATCGCCCGCGCGCTCGCTGAAGCTGACGTCGCCGATCTCGCTTTCGAGCTTCCTGGCCCTTCGCTGCAGGTCGCGGAAGTGCTTGTTGCCCAACGTCGACCTTACGTAATCGTCGTGAGGGCGCCGCGCCAATGCCGCACGCGAGAATCTCTTCCACACGATCTGCTTTACACCGAGCGCCTCCCCGGCCGATGCGAGCGCCGATGCCACCGGCCCTTCGGCTGGGAGGCGGTCGAACGCAATGAGCCCCACCTCGCGCCGAGCCTCGTGGAGCATCGCCTCGGCGGTGGCGCCCTCGGCTCCACAGACGAATAGCGGTGACTCCAGGAAGCAGTGCGGATGCGTCCAGGGGGTCAAAGCGGCGCCAACGAGCCGTCCCCACCGTCGCCGTCGCACAACAGGCATCAGCCCGGTCCAGTTCCCTGCACCGTCCATCACCACCAGCAGTTCGAGCTCCGTTTCGCCGAAATGCTCGAGAGCCGGGAGCACGAAGTCCGGCTCATAGAACGGATTTGGCGTCGCCGTC
>DASTAI010000327.1:0-2394 GCA_035712865.1 Solirubrobacterales bacterium | reverse complement strand
GCTGTCCCGGACCTTCGGGGAGGAGGCGGGGCGGTGGTTCCAGGACGTGATGGAGGAGAGGGGGGTCGAGTTCCACCCCGGCGAGACGCTCGCGGCGTTCGAGGGCGACGACCACGCGAGAGCGGTGGCGACGGAGAGCGGGAAGACGATCGAGGGCGACATGATCGTCGTGGGTGCGGGCGTGCGGCCGGATGTGATGCTGGCGGAGAAGGCGGGGTTGGAGACCGATGACGAGAACGGGGGGATCAGGTGCGATGAGACGCTGCAGACCTCCGTCGAGGGGATCTACGCGGCCGGGGACATCTGCTCGTACGACAGCCGGATCCATGGCCGGCGGATCCGCGTCGAGCACTGGGACGTGGCCTTCCAGCAGGGACAGCATGCGGCGCGGGCGATGATGGGCGATGCCCAGCCGTACGAGGTGGTGCCCTACTTCTTCAGCGATCTCGCCGACTGGGCGAGCCTCGAGTACGTCGGGCCGGCGTACGACTGGGACGAGGTCGTCTGGCGGGGCGACCGCGACGACGGTGAGTTCATCGCCTTCTACCTGAAGGACGGGAAGGTCGCGGGCGCCCTCAGCATCGATCGCTCGGAGGATCTGGGCCATGCGCGGACGCTGCTGGCGGAGGGCGTCGACGTCGGCACGGGGGAGGCGAAGGCCAAGCTCGCCGACCCGGACTCGGACCTCGGTGAGCTGACGTCAAGCTAGGCTTACGCCCTCGGGGATTGGATGGTCCGCCATTCGAACCCTGAACTCTGGGGAATGGTGTAGAGGCAGCACGCCAGGTTCTGGCCCTGGAAGCCCAGGTTCGATCCCTGGTTCCCCAGTTAGCCCCGCTCTGCAGTCAGCGTTCGAACCAGCGATGCCAGCTGTTTCCAGCGCTTTTCGGTCCGATCCGCCTGCGAACATATGTTCGTATGAAGGAGAAGCGGAGTGGGCGAGGGCCCAAGCTTCCGCCGGGTGAGATGCGAAGCCGGGTTCGGTTGCTGCTCAGCCTGGGCCTGTCCCAGAACCAGATCTCCGATCGACTCGGAGTCGGCAAATCGACCGTCGCCTATCACCTTCGACGCCTGGATCGGCCGGCGGACGACCGCTTCGCCCAGCGCTACGACTGGAACGCCATTCGAATGGCATACGAGGGTGGCTTGAGCAGGAAACAGTGCATGGAGAAGTTCGGATTCTCCGCCGACGCTTGGCACAAGGCCGTGCTGAGAGGAGCCATCGTTCCGCGTCCGGTCGCCAAACCGATCGAGGAGTACCTGGTCGTCGGACGGCGAACGAGCCGAACACATCTGAAGGCGCGCCTGATCGGCGAGGGGCTGAAGCCGAATCGCTGCGAGATCTGCGGCATCAGCGACTGGCTCGGGAATCCGCTGAGTCTGCAGCTGCACCACAGGAACGGCGACGGAACCGACAATCGGATTGAGAATCTCCAGCTTCTCTGCGGCAATTGCCACAGTCAGACGGATACGTACGGCGGCCGGAACGGGCACCGGAGAAAGGGTCACCTGCGGCTCGTCGAGCCTCCCGGTGGCGACCAGGAGGACGTCGCGTAGGCAAGCTCTCCGGCCCAGGCGGGGCCAATCGGAACCCTCCGCAATAGTTGCTACCTTGCGCGGCCGTATGTGGCGCCTGCGACGAGTCTTCGTCCCAGTCGCGGTCGCGGGAGCAGGGCTGACGCTCGCTGCCTGCGGCGGCGACAGCTCTCCCGAGACCCCGATCGCGGCTCCGACCACCACCCAGCCTGCCCAGGGCAAGACCGAGTTCATCGCCCAGGCGGATTCGATCTGCGCCGAGGCGAACAGCTCGATCGAGCAGTTCGCCGCCTCCGGACAGGGCCTGACCGAGGCCGACCAGATCGCCCAGCTCCGCCAGGGCGTCGTGGACCAGATCAAGCAGCTCAACCCGCCCAGCGACCCGAACCTTGACCAGTTCCTGGCCGCGATGTCCGACCAGGTCTCGGCCGGCAAGAAGATCGGGCTCGCGCTCCAACGGGGTGAGGACACCACCCAGTTCGAGTCCGAGCTGGACGACGCCAAGAGCCAGGCCGAGACCGCCGCCTCCTCCTACGGATTCAAGGAGTGCGGCGCCCCGATCACCTCCACGGGCACCAGCACGAGCAGCTCCAGCAGCAGTTCCAGCTCCTCCAGCAGCGGCGGCACAGTGGTCCCGAGTGCCCCAAGCACCTCCTCCGGGACCGCGGCGCCGCCGACCAGCGGTGGCACCGGTGGGAGCACCGGCTCCGGCACCTCCGGCACCGGCGGCGGCGGCACCGGCTCGGGCACCGGCTCCGGCACGGGTGGCACGGGCGGCAGCTCCGGCGGCGTCGGCCCCGGCTAGCTCTCGCCGCCTGGGCAGCTCTACGCGGCGGCGGTCTCCTCCGCCCAGGTTCC
>DASTAI010000326.1:0-3355 GCA_035712865.1 Solirubrobacterales bacterium | reverse complement strand
GGTTCAGACGATCCGCCTGAACTGGACGACGACTGATACGAGCGTCCACCGCGCGTGATCTTTGCGGCGCATTCGAGTTAGGGACTCGTACGACGCGTTCGGGCGCAGGCTCGGACGCACGAACAGAGAGGAGTCCCGGATGTCCAAGCACAGAAGGCGACGCCGCAAGCGTCGCGGCAAGGTCTCGGACTCGACCCCGGCGGTTCCGGGGACCAGCGGGGCCGACACCAGCAGCGCGGCGTCGGTTTCAAGCGACAGTGAGTCGCATTCCGGTAGCGGCGGAGGCGACGACTGAGAGCCCGCCTTCGTTCGCTGTTCTCGACGCCGGCCGAGGGCGAGGCGCTGGTCAGCGCCTCGCCCGAGGTTCCGGTGCGCGAGATCTTCCGGCGGTTCTGGCCGTACGCCCGCCCGTACCGCCGCTGGCTCGTGCTCAGCCTGGTGCTGATCGCCGTCGTGCCGTTGATCGACACGGCGATGATCTGGATGTTCAAGGTCGTCGTCGACCAGGTCCTGGTCCCGCAGGACTTCGGGCCGTTCGTCTGGATCGCGGGCGCGTACGTCGGGCTGACGCTTCTGGCGGGCGTGCTCGGCTTCTTCGACGACTATCTGGCCAACTGGATCGGGGAGCGGTTCCTGCTCGACCTCCGAACCAGGTTCTTCGCCCACCTGCAGGGGCTCTCGCTCGACTTCTTCGATCGCCGGCGTCTCGGTGACCTGATCTCGCGGTTGACCGGTGACATCGCCTCGATCGAGGCGTTCGTCCTCTCGGGCGTCACCGACGCGATCTCGTATCTGCTCCGCATCGTCTTCTTCAGCGCCGCCCTCTTCTACCTCCAGTGGGATCTCGCCCTCATCTCCCTCGTCGTCGCACCGGTCTTCTGGCTGGCCGCGAAGCGGTTCTCCCGGCTGATCAAGGTCGCCTCGCGAGAGAAGCGGCGCCGCAGCGGCTCGATCAGCTCGGTCGCCGAGGAGAGCCTCTCCAATGTCGCGCTCGTCCAGGCCTACGGTCAGCAGGATCGCGAGGTCGAGCGCTTCCACCGCGAGAACGTCGGCAGCTACGAGGCCGAGATGGCATCGACCCGGCTGAAGGCGCTCTACACGCCGCTGATCGACCTGATCGAGCTGCTGGGCGCCCTGCTGGTGATCGGGCTGGGGACCTGGGAGCTCTCACAGGGCCACCTGACACTCGGCGGACTGCTCGTCTTCATCACCTTCCTGAGCCAGCTCTACAGCCCGGTCCGGGGGATGAGCCGGCTCGTCAACCGGATTCACGCGGCGTCCGCATCGGCCGAGCGGATCATCGAGATGCTCGACCAGACGCCGTCCGTGTACGAGTCGACGGACGCCGCCGACCTCGGCCGCGCCCAGGGCCGGCTCGAGCTCGATCACGTCACCTTCCGCTATCCGGAGACGGAGCGGAACGCAGTATCGGGCGTCTCGCTCGAGATCGAGCCCGGCGAGACCCTGGCGCTGGTCGGCCCGAGCGGCGCGGGGAAGTCGACGCTGGCGAAGCTCCTGCTCCGCTTCTACGACCCGCACTTCGGGCGGATCGCGCTCGACGGACAGGATGTGCGAGCCCTGCGGCTGGACTCGCTGCGCGAGAACGTCGCGCTGCTGCTCCAGGAGACGCTCGTCTTCGACGGCACGATCTACGAGAACATCGCCTACGGCCGACGCGACGCGACGCGCGAGCAGGTCGAGGCGGCGGCGATCGCGGCCGACGCCGATGACTTCATCGCGGGCCTGCCCGACGGCTACCGGACCGAGATCGGCCAGAAGGGCAGGCGGCTCTCGGGCGGGCAGCGGCAGCGGATCGCCATCGCCAGGGCGATGATCCGCGATGCGCCGGTATTGATCCTCGACGAGCCGACGACGGGCGTGGATGCAGAGTCGGGCAACCGGATCATGGGACCGCTGCGCCGCCTGATGGGCGGCCGGACCACGATCGTGATCTCCCACAACCTGGTGACGGTGCGGGATGCGGATCGGATCGCGGTGCTGGACAGCGGCAGGATCGCGGCGGTCGGCACCCACCAGGAGCTGCTTGCCCAGGGAGGGGCCTACGAGCGCCTCTACCGCCTCCACCATGTCGGCGCCGAGGGCTTCGCCGCCCCCTCGAAAGCGGGCGCACCGCTCGCACCGGCAGCCACCGGCAACGGTCTGGCGACGCGATGAGCTCCGCCAACGGCTCGGTCAACGGCCACCTGCAGGAGGGCGAGGTGCTTGCCTCCGGCTACGAGGTGATCGCCCACCTCGCCCGCGGGCGGGCGCTCGACGTCTATGACGCCTGGAGCCTCGAGCGCGACTGCCGCTGCGTCGCCAAGGTGGTGCGTCCCGACCGCCGGGAGCCCCGCGTGCGGAAGCGGCTGGTACGCGAGGGGGAGCTGCTGCTCGGGATGGCACACCCCCACCTCGTCCGCGCCTACGAGCTCCGCCGGCGTCCACGAACGGTTCTCATCCTGGAGACGCTCGGTGGGGAGACGGTCGAGCACATGATCCACTCGGGACGGCGTCGGCTCGCCGTCGCCGACGTCGCCCACCTCGGGGTCCAGATCTGCTCCGCAATCGGTTACCTGCATGGCCGTGGCCACCTGCATCTCGACCTCAAGCCCTCGAACGTGACCGTCGAGGCGGGCCGGGCGCGGGTGCTCGACCTGAGCCTGGCGCGTCGGCCGGGGCGGGTGCGGCCGGGGCTGGGGTCTCCCCCTTACCTCTCACCCGAGCAGGCCCGGGGGGAGCGGGTCGGGGCGGCGACGGACGCCTGGGGGGTCGGCGCGACCCTGTACGAGGCTGCGACCGGCCTCTCGCCGTTCCCGGATGCGAAGCACGGGACCTATCCCCAGGCGGAACGGAGGGCGTCGTCGGTTGCGGAGAGCCGGCGAGCGCCCAGCGCCTTCATCCGGCTGATCGACGCCTGTCTCGAGCCGGACCCGGCGGATCGGCCCCCGATCTCCGAGCTGGCCGACGAGCTCGACGCGATCGTCGGCGACTAGTACGCCCCTACTTGGCCGCCAGCCAGTCCTTGCCGACGCCGATGTCGACGGCGAGGGGCGGATCGAGCTCGAAGGCCTCGGTCATCTCGCGCTCGACCAGCTCGGAGGCGGCGTCCATCTCGTCAGTCGGCCCCTCGAAGAGCAGCTCGTCGTGGATCTGGAGGACTAGCCGGGTGTCGAGATCGGACTTGTCCAGGGCGCGTTGGCAGCCGACCATCGCGATCTTGATGATGTCGGCCGAGGTGCCCTGGATCGGCATGTTCACCGCATTGCGTTCTCCCTGCCCCCGGACCTGTGGCCGGCCGGAGCGGAGCTCGGGGATCGGGCGGCGCCGGCCGAGGAGCGTCTGCACGTAGCCCTCC
>DASTAI010000325.1:0-7013 GCA_035712865.1 Solirubrobacterales bacterium | reverse complement strand
CTTGGAGGTGCCGCTGAGGTTGAGGTACCCGTCGCCGGTCACCACGACCAGGTCCTCGATCCGCACGCCGAAGCGCCCGGGAAGGTAGATCCCGGGCTCGACGGTGATGGCGTTGCCCTCGCGGAGCTCATCCTCGGAGGTGATCGCAAGCCGGGGGCTCTCGTGGACCTCGAGCCCGACCCCGTGGCCTAGGCCGTGCCCGAAGTGGTCCCCGTGCCCCGCCTCCGTGATGATCTCGCGCGCCACGGCGTCGACGTCACGGCCCGAGGCGCCGACGCGAATCGCAGCGAGGGCGGCCAGCTGCGCCGCGAGGACGAGGTCGTAGACCTCGCGCGCCTCCTCCCCTGGGTCGCCGGTCGCGAACGTCCGGGTGCCGTCCGAGCAATAGCCGTCGAGCTCGGCGCCCATGTCGAAGACGACGAGCTCCTGCGATCGGATCTCTCGCTCGCCGGGCTCGGCGTGCGGGAGCGCGCCGTTCTCGCCGGCCGCGACGATCGGGGAAAATGACGGCTCGGCGCCGAGCTCACGAATTCTCCCCTCGCAGGCGCGCGCCACGTCACGCTCGGTACGTCCGGCGAGCCCGCGCTCGATCACCCAGGCGAAGACACCGTCGGCGAGCTCGGACGCCGCGGTCATGAGCTCGATCTCCTCGGGTTCCTTCACCGCCCGCAGCCGCTCGACCAGATCGCCGGCCGGGACGAGGTCCACCCCCTCGCCGATCGCGGCCTCGAGCCGCGCGAGCTGCCGCACGCTCAGCTTGGCGTCCTCGAAGCCGACCTTGCCGTGCATCCGGGCCGCGATCTGCGGCACCAGCTCCCGCTCCCCCTGGGGCCGCTCCCACTCCTCCCCCACCTCGCGTTCCGCGCGCTCGGTGTAGCGGAAGTCCGTGAAGAAGATCTTCTCGTCGGGGCCGACGAGGCAGGCGCCGTTGGTGCCCGTGAAACCACTCAGGTAGCGGACGTTGGTGAGGTCTGAGACGAAGAGCTGGTCGAGCTCGCGCTCGGTGACCAGCTCGACGAGACGATCAGCTCTGCTCATTCCCCCAGCCTCGCGGCGATCAGTTCGAGGGCCTCGCGGTAGCCGTCCGGCCCCTTGCCGTAGATCTGCCCGACGATCAGGTCCAGTCCGTCGAAGACCGAGTGCCGGCGCCACTCCTCGCGCTGCGAGATGTCGGAGATGTGGACCTCCACCGTGGGAATGCCGGTGAGATCGAGAGCATCGCGAATCGCCCAGGAGTAATGGGTCCAGGCGCCCCCGTTGACGATCGCGGCGTCGGCGACCCCGGGCAGGCCGTGAAGGTGCTCGACGAACTCACCCTCGGAGTTGGTCTGGAAGAAGGACGTCTCGAGCCCGAGGTCGCGCGCGAAGCCCTCGATCGTCGTCTCCAGCTCGGGCAAGGTGAAGTCACCGTAGATGTCCTTGTCGCGTTGGCCGAGCATGTCCAGGTTGACGCCGTGCATCACCTCGACCCGGTTGGGTGTCGCGGGCGTCAACGCAACTCCTCCACGGCGGCCCGGACCCTATTCGGCTCCACCGACTGGCCCCAGCGCGGCTCCCCCGGGCGCTCGATCAGGACAAAGCCGATTCCCTCGGAGGTCCGCTTCTTGTCCCGCCCGATGGCGTCGACGATCCGGTCGACCGGGATCGACGCGTCCAGCGACACCGGCAGGGCGTGGGAGGCGAGCAGCCCCTCTACCTCGGTCCGGAGATCGTCGGCGCCGGAGAGCCGCAGGGCCGCGAGGAGGCCGAGGCCGACCGCCTCGCCATGGCGGTAGCGCCCGTAGCCGCTGGCCGTCTCGATCCCGTGCCCCACCGTGTGTCCGAGATTCAACACGGCGCGCCTACCCGAGTCCCGCTCGTCCTCCGCCACGACGGCGATCTTGGTGCGCGCGCACTCGAAGATCACGTCGCCAAGCTCGTCGGGATCGAGCACCTCGATCTGGCGAACGCGCTCCCAAAGCTCGCCGCCGGCGATCAGCGCCGTCTTCAGGACCTCGACGAAGCCCGCGGCCAGCTCCTCGCCGGAAAGGGTGCGAAGGACCGTCGGGTCAGCCAGCACCGCGATCGGCTGGTGGTAGGCACCGACGTAGTTCTTCGCCTCCGGCAGGTCGACGCCGGTCTTGCCACCGTAGGCGGAGTCGACCTGCGCCACCAGCGTGGTGGGGGCCTGCACCAGCGGGACGCCGCGCTGGTAGGTCGCGGCACAGAAACCGGCGAGATCCCCGATCACGCCACCGCCGAAGGCGAGCACGCAATCGTCTCGACGGGCTCCGCCGCCGGCCAGCTCGCGCAGGATGCGGTCGGCCTGGGAGATCGTCTTGGAGCTCTCGGCGCCTTCGATCTCGATGGTCAGCTCGCTGCGCGGCAGCAACCGGGCGTGCTGTTGGAGCGCCGCGGGGTCCGCGACGCAGAAGGTGCGCGCCGGCAGCGCCGCCGGCAGAGCCTCGCGCGCGTCGTCGAGCAGGCCGATCGCTCCCTCGCCGACGATCGCGGGGTACGAGCCTCCCTCGGACTCCGCCCACGCCATGCGGACCCCGCGCCCGCCCTGCATCGCGGCCAGCCACGGCGCGGCGGCCTCGGCCGCGATCCTGGCCTCCGTGGGGAGGATCGCCCGGGCGAGCTTCTCGTAGGTCGGGCGCCGGGCGGCGAACAGCCGGGCGAACTCCTCCCGATCGTTGGCCAGCGGACGGCCGGTGCCCGAGGCGCGGTCCCACGCGATCTCCTCCTCGACGTCACACCAGACGGGAAGGTGTTCGGCGAGGGCACGCTGCACCGCCACCCTCTCCACCGCACCCCCGCCGAGCGAGACAACCGAGGCGGGGCCGCCAACCTGGGCGGCGAGAGCGTCGAGGACGGAGACGACCAGGCGCTCCTCCCGCCGCCGGAACTCCTGCTCGCCCTCACGCTCGAAGAAGTCCTCGATCGGCTCGCCGAGCTCGCCCTCGATCAGGTCGTCGGTGTCGATCACACCGAGGCCGAGGCGCTCCGCGGCCGCCTGCGCGGCCCGGGTCTTGCCCGCCCCCATGAAGCCGATGAAGACGAGCCCGTGGTGAGCTACCGGCGCCAACCGATGCGCTCCTTGTATGCGGAGAGCGCCGCCAGCACGTCGTCGATGTGGTCTCCCCCGAACTTCTCGCGGTAGGCGGCGGCCACGACGAGCGCGACCATCGCTTCGGCGACCACCGCGGCCGCTGGAACCACCGTGGAGTCGGTCCGCTCGCGCATCGCCTGGGCCGGCTCCTTGGTCTCGGTGTCGACCGAGCGCAGCGGCTGGGTCATCGTCGAGATGGGCTTGATCGCCGCCTGGACGATCAGCGGCTCGCCGTTGGTCATGCCACCCTCGAGGCCGCCGGCACGGTTCGTCTCTCGGAACCAGCCGCGGTCCTCGGACCAGAAGATCTCGTCATGCGCCTCGGAGCCCGGCCGGCCCGCCACGTCCCACGCCTCGCCAAGGGACACCCCCTTGACCGACTGGATCGAGCAGATCGCCTGCGCGAGCCGCCCGTCGAGCTTCTCGCTCCAGGAGGCGTACGACCCGATTCCGGGCACCAACCCGAAAACGCGAACCTCGAACTTGCCACCGAGGGACTCGTTCTCCTTCCGCAGGCGGTCGATCTCCTCGACCATGGCCTGCGCAGAGTCGGGGTCGAGCGACCGCACGGGGGATTCGTCCACCCCCTCGAAGTCCGCCGGCGTCAGGTCGTCGTGCTCGGGGGCGGTCACGGAGGCGATCTGGATCACGTGGCTGTAGACCTCGACTCCGACCGACGAGAGGAAGCCCTTGGCGATCGATCCGGCGGCGACGCGGGCGGCGGTCTCACGAGCGCTCGCGCGCTCGAGGACGTTGCGGACGTCGGTGAACCCGAACTTCTGCAGTCCCGCCAGGTCAGCGTGCCCCGGTCGCGGCAGATGACTCTCCTCGACCTCGGCCTCCACCGGCCACGGGTTCATCCGCTCTTCCCAGTTCGGGTAGTCCCGGTTGGCGACCAGCACGGCGATGGGGCTGCCCAGCGTCAGCCCGTGGCGCAGGCCCGAGCGGATCTCGACCGACTCGCTCTCGATCTTCATCCGCCCGCCCCGGCCGTGGCCGAGCTGCCGGCGCGCCATCTCGCGGTCGAGCGCCTCACGGTCGAGCGCCAGCCCGGCCGGCATGCCCTCGACGATCGCCACCAGACCGGGGCCGTGCGATTCGCCCGCTGTCGTGAACCTCAGAGTCACGCGGGGGAGCGTAGATGCAGGCCGGTTTCCGCCACGGTCTCAAGGTTGCGCCCCCTAGAGGCGGAGCGCCATCGCGACCAGAGCCCCGAGGGCGAGGCAGGGCGCGAAGGCGATCGTGTGGCCGCGAGCCGACCAGCCGTAACGGGCGATCAGACCGAGACCGACGAGGGATCCACTCGCGAAGGCGACCACCATCGCACCGACCACCGGGAAGCCGAGGTACACCCCGAGCACAGCCGCCAGCTTGACGTCGCCGAGGCCCATGCCGTGCGGCCGGACCAGGGCGGCCGCCAGCAGGAAGCCCCCGGCTCCGGTCCCGGCCGCGAGGCGTCCGGGCAGCTTGTCGGGGGCGCTTGCCGCCACCACTCCCACCGCCAGCAGAAGGCCGACGACGAGCGGGGCGTCCGGAATCAGCCGCGTTCGCAGGTCGCTGACCGTGACCACCCCCAGCAGGACGACGAGCGAGGCGTCGAGGAGCACCGCGGCCATATCGTTGAGAGCGCCGTGGCGTCGGAGCTCTCCCCAGATGGCGGCTAGACGACTGCTGATAGTCATGCTCGTCCTGCTCGGCGTCTCGACGCTGGCCGCCGCTCTCGTGCCCCAGCGGACGATCCGGAACGGCAACGGGACGACCGGTACCGGCACCCAGCCCGCAACCACGACCGCGGAGGCGGCGCCCAACCCGGCCTTCCGGCGGCCGACGAAGATCCTCGTCGGCGGCAAGAAGTTCCCGGTGGTCGCCCCGGTCTCGGTCGGCGATCAGCTCACGCTGCTGGTCCGCTCCCGCTTCCCGGCCGAGATCACGATCCCGGCGTTCGGGCTCGTCGGCTTTGCGACGCCCGACACGCCCGCCCGCTTCGAGCTGCTCCTCGACGCGCCGGGGCCGATCGGGATCCTCTTCGGTGACTCCGCGAAACCCGGAGTCACAGGCCAGCCCGCCGCGCGGATCATCGTCGTTCAGCCCGGCGCCAAGGAGCAGAAGAAGGCCGGGAAGGAGAAGGCCGGGAAGAAGGGCGCTAGGTCTCGAGCTCGCGGGGAATCAGCTCAAGCGTGAGGAAGGCCCCGTCGCGGACCACCTCGACCGCGACCCCCTGACCGATTCGCTCGGCGACCATCAGGCGCTGGAGGTCGCCCACGTCGCCCATCGGCTCCCGGTCCACGGAGACGATCAGGTCCTCGGGCCGCAGTCCGGCTCGGTCCGCGGGACTGCCGGAGACCACCTCGACGACCTCGATTCCCTTCTCGCGATCGAGCTGCCCGGCGATCCTCGGGGGGAGCGGCCGCGAGCCGCCGACGATCCCGATGTACGCGCGGCGGACCCGGCCCTCGTTCATCAGGGAAGAGATGATCCGGCGGGTCGCGTCATTGATCGGCACGGCGAGGCCCAGGCCGACGCCGGCGACAGCGGTGTTGATTCCGACGACGCGTCCCAGACCGTCGGCGAGCGCCCCTCCCGAGTTGCCCGGATTGAGCGCGGCGTCCGTCTGAATCACGTTCTCCACCAGCCGCACGGCGGAGCGCGACCGGGTGGGCAGCGAGCGGCCCAGAGCGGAGACGACGCCGGCCGTGACGGTGCCGGCCAGCCCCATCGGGCTGCCGATCGCGACGACGAGCTGACCGACGCGCAGCTCGTCCGCGTCGCCCAGCTGGGCGGGGGTCAGGTCGCGGGCATCCGCCCGGACGACGGCGAGGTCCGAAAGCGGGTCCGATCCCTCCACTTCGGCCCCCACCTCCCGCCCATCGGAGAAGGTCGCGCCGACCCCGTTTCCTCCGGCGACGACGTGCGCCGAGGTGAGCAGGTAGCCGTCGGAGGAGATCGCGACCGCGCTCCCGGCCCCGTCGGCCGTCCGCCCGCGCCTGGTTCGCCGTGAGATGGCCAGGTGGGCGACCGAGGGCGTCAGCCGCTCGGCGACCCCGGCGACCGTCCGCGAGTAGGCGTCAAAGGCATCGGCATCGGGCAGCTGCTCCGCTCGCTCGGACGCAGCGGCATCCGCCACCCCGTCCGGGCTGGGCTCCGCCCCGCCTGAGATCAGCTTCAGCTTCGGCACTAACGAAAAGTTAGCAAGCGGGACTCAGGTCGCTCGCGCGGCCCTCCGCATGACGTCGAGCGGAGGCTCCCTTCCCGTCCAGATGCGAAGCGAGTCGGCGCCCTGCCGAACCAGGACCTCGACGCCTTCCACGCCACTCGCCCCGCGCTCGCGGGCCTCGCGCACGAGCCGGCTCTCGGAGCCCGCATAGACGAGGTCGACGACGACCATCCCCCTCCCGAGACGTTCCGGCTCGAGGGGCAGGTGCTCGAACGGATCCTCGTCGCGCATCCCGATGGCCGTGGAGTTGACGATCAGCTCGTAGCCGTTGGAGCGCACCTGCTCGGCGGTCACCGCCCTGAGCCGTCCCTCGGCTGGGGTGCCCTCGCCCGCGCGGGCCAGACCGCGGACCAGCTCGTCGGCCCTCTCGGGAGTCCTGTTCCAGACCGAGACCGAGGCGCCCTGGCCGGCGAGCGCCCAGATCGCCGCTCGCGCCGAGCCGCCGGCTCCCAGAACGAGCGCTGGTCCCTCGCCCACCGGCCCCGGCAGGGCGGCTAGAAGGCCGCTGGCATCGGTGTTGTCGGCCTGGATCCCGCCGTCGCGAAAGCTCAGGGTGTTGGCGGCCCCGATCTCCGCGGCCGCCTCCGAGGCCTCGTCCGCGAGCGCCAGCGCCGCCTCCTTGTGGGGGATGGTGACGTTGACGCCGGCGAAGCCCTCGCTCGGCAACTCCCTCGTTCGGCCGGCGAACTCGGCGGCCTCGAGGTCGAT
>DASTAI010000324.1:0-7357 GCA_035712865.1 Solirubrobacterales bacterium | reverse complement strand
CTTGTGCACCGCGGCCTTGGGCCGGGTGACCTTCATCCACGGGGGCGCGGTGGTGCCCAGCTTGACGACGAGGTAGAGATGGGCCCCGATCAGGGCGATGATCAGCCCGGGCACTAAGAGCATGTGGATGGCGTAGAAGCGGGAGAGCGTGGTGGCACCGATCTCCGGTCCCGCTCTCAGGAAGTCCGCCAGGTAGGGCCCGACGACCGGGCCCGTGCCGGTGATGTTGTTGGCGACGATCGTCGCCCAATAGGAGCGCTGATCGAAGGGCAGCAGATAGCCGGTCAGCCCCATCACCAGGGTGAGGATGAGGAGAACGACACCGATCACCCAGTTGAGCTCGCGGGGGTACTTGTAGGCACCGAAGAAGAAGGTGCGCCCCATGTGAAGGAAGATGCAGATGATCATCACCGAGGCGCCCCACTTGTGCATGCCGCGGACGAACTCGCCCATCCAGACGTCGTTGGTGAGGTGCGTGATCGAGCCGTATGCCTGGGTGGGCGACGGGGTGTAGTACATCGCCAGGAACACGCCGGTCAGGGCCTGGAAGACGAAGGCGAAGAGGGTCGCCGAGCCGAGCGTGTAGAACCAGTTGGTGCCCTTGGGCACCTTCCGGTAGAGCATCGCCGTGAGGAAGCTGGTGCTGCCCGTGCGCTCGTCGAGCCAGCCGACGACCTCGGTACCCGTCTCCTTGGCGACCTCCGCCGGCCCGGCGCCATTGCCGTTCGCGCCGTTGACTCGCTCTCCCGGCTTCGCCGGGCGGCTCAGCGGTCCAGGTCTTGGAAGCTTCGGCAAGTCCTCTCCTTACGGGGGCGGCGGAACCGAGGGCCGCGGCGGATAGAGGTAGTTCCAGACACCGCCCGTGAACTCGCCTGGGTCGCGAGCCCGGACAGGGTCGAGGCTGTTGGTGACGCTGTAGCGGGGCCCGACCTCGACCTGCCCGTTGGTGACGCGGGTCTGGAAGCGGTCGAGTGGCCGTACGGGCGGACCGCCGATCCGCTCGCCGAGAAAGCCGTAGACGCCGCCGTGGCACGGGCAGATGAAGTTGCCGGAGGCCCCGACGAAGCGGACGGGGCAGCCGACGTGAGCGCACCGGGTCGAGATCGCGATGTACTCGTTGGGCGTCTCGGGCGGATACTTCGTCTGGTTGGCCGTGATCTCCGGATTGCCCTGCCTGATGTAAGCGGTCGACTTGCCGGTCTCACCGATTCCCTGCACGATCGTGATCGTCACCGGCCTGTAGGTGTCCGGAGTGAAGTCGGTCGTCGAGCCGACTGCCTGCCAGGGCTCGGCCTCCTCCTCGAAGAGAGGCGCGACGGCGAAGCCGACGGCCGGAAGCGCCACCGCGGCCACGGCCACACCTCCCACAGCCTGCACGCCGATCGAGAAAACCGTGCGGCGGGTCATCGATTCGCCGCTGAAATAGCCCGCGGGGTCCGAGCTTGGCAGCCCGTTCGGCTTCCCCTGCTTGTCGTTTCCCACTTCAGCCACGGTTCGGGACGTCGTCGCGAGCGAAGCCTATCGCCTCGGCTGCGCGCGCCAGAGCGTCGCCGAGGCCGGTCCGACCTGCGGTTTTGGCCGCCGCTCCGCTCAGGGATGTGGTGGCACCGGGCTCCCCCGCGCGCAATGAATCCTTCGCCCGGATGTGTTCCTCCGAGGCGCCCGCCGCGACCGCGACGGTGGCCGCCAGCCACAGTGCGCGCACCCGCTCGTCGGCGGTGTCGTCGTGGTTCTCGGCGTGAACCTGTGCCGCCAGGCTGATCAGGTCGGCGAGCTCACCGACCGCATCGAGGTCCCCCCGGGCGGCCAGGCGCTCCAGGCCGAGGGCGTAGAGGTAGTCACCCGCGAGCAGGGCCAGGTCCGAGTCGGCGCCCCGCAGGACTCGTGGCGTCTCGTAGTGGAGCAGGTAGCCCTCCCTGGTCGCCTCGATCAGGAGGAGGTACTCCTCGGGGGCCTCGGCGGCCCTCGGGCCCGCCGCCGCCAGCGCGCCGAGAGCCGGCTCCTCGTCGGAGTCGACCACGTGCGGTGCGATCACGTTCTCACCGTCCCGGAGGAGGGCCGCCAGGGAGGCGAGGGAAGTGCCGTTGGATGCCATGCGGACCTGCGAGGTTAGAGCGGAGCCTGCTCAGACCGCCTCGCGGAAGGCCTCCTCCGCGGCGTCGATGGTCTGTGCGAGGGCATCGTCCTCATGCGCCAGCGACGGGAACCAGGCCTCGAACTGCGACGCCGGCGGGTACACGCCCCGGTCGAGCAGCGCCCGGCAAAAGCGGCCGTATGCAGCGGTATTGCACGCGCTCGCCCCGGCGAAGTCGCGGACCGGCTCGGCCGAGAAGAAGACGGTCACGAGGCCCGGCACGCTCTGCACCTGGACCGGGCGGTCCCCCGCGGCCGCGCGCAGGCCGTTGGCGAGCACGTCCGTGATCGCGCCGAGGCGAAGGTAGGCGCCACCGTCCAGCTTGCGCAGCGTCGCGAGGCCGGCGGCGACCGCGAGCGGGTTCCCAGAGAGGGTCCCCGCCTGGTAGACGTCACCGGCCGGCGCGACTCGCTCCATCAGCTCGCGCGAGCCGCCGTACGCCGCCGCGGGCAGGCCGCCGCCGAGGATCTTCCCCATCACGGTCAGATCGGCCTCGACGCCCAGGAGCTCCTGCGCCCCACCTCGCGACACCCGAAAGCCGCTGATCACCTCGTCGAGGATGAGCAGGGCGTCGGCCTCGGCGGTCGCGTCCCTGAGGTGCTCGAGGAACCCGGGGGCAGGCGGGACCACGCCCATGTTCGCCGGCACCGGCTCCGCGATCACGGCCGCCGGCTGGACTCGCGAGATCGCCTCGGCGACCGCCTCCTCGTCGTTCCAGGGGACGATCACGGTGTCCGAGGCCTGCGCCTCGGTGACTCCCGGGCTGGCCGGCACGCCGGCCGTCGCCAGTCCGGAGCCGGCCTCGGCGAGGAGTCCGTCGACGTGCCCGTGATAGGCGCCGGCGAACTTGATGATCTTGCTGCGTCCCGTGGCGGCCCTCGCCAGGCGCAGAGCCGACATCGTGGCCTCGGTGCCGGAGCTGGTCAACCGCACCATGTCGACGCTCGCGAAGCGGTCGACGACCTCGTCCGCCAGGTCGACCTCACCTGGCGTCGGCGCGCCGTAGCTGGTGCCCCGGCCGGCCGCCTGGCGAACGGCCTCGACGACCAGCGGCTCGGCATGCCCGAGGATCAGCGGCCCCCAGGAGGACACCCAGTCGACGTAGGCGTTCCCGTCGACGTCCCAGAGATAGGGGCCCTCGCCGCGCTCGATGAAGATCGGGCCCCGCCCGATCTGCTTCATCGCCCTCACCGGCGAGTTGACCCCGCCCGGGATCACCTCCTGCGCCCGCTGGTACAGCTCGTCCGAGCGGGTTATGAGTGCTCCGCCTCCCAGCGTGCGTAGTCGTCGGTGAAGTAGTGGAGCCGGATCTTCTTGAACTCGGTCGAGGAATAGAGGACCGCTCGATCGTCCCCCTGCAGGTCGTGCGTGTCGGCGATCCCATCGAGGATCGCGTCGCATTCCTCCTTCGAGCGCCCGTGGGCCATCGTGAAGACGCTGTAGGGCCAGTCCTCATAGGTGGGGCGCTGATAGCAGTGGGAGATCCCACGGACGGCGGCCATCCGCGCGCCGACCTCGAGGATCTGCTCGTCGGGCACGCGCCAGACTCCCATGCCGTTGGCCGAGAAACCGGCCCGGCGGTGGTAGAGGATGGCCGCGACCCGCCGCAGCAGCTTGCGGTCGACCATACCCGCCAGGTGGGCCAGGAAGTCGCCGGTGCTCATGCCGGCCTCGGCCGCCGGGAGGTCATAGGGACGGTCGGTCACCTCCATCGGGCCCTGAAGGGCGCGGATCACCGCCACGTCGGTGTCGTCGTAGGGCTGGCGCTCAAGCTCCCGCGGCGGGGCGGCCTCGATGGCCGCGGCGAGCTCATGGGTGCCCCCCTCCATCTCGAGGTTCATGTTGATCTTGAAGAGGGTGAGCGTCGGCAGCTGACGGATCGACTCCGCCTCGGTCAGCTCCTGGAGGACCCTCAGCGTCTCCTCGAGGCCCAATCCGGAGTCCGGCGGCGTGGCGATCGTGAACCAGAGGTTGAACTCGTGGGTCCGAAGGTAGTTGTGGGAGACGCCGGGGTGCGAGTTGATGATCTTCGCCGCCCGGTGGGGGTTCTCGGAGTCGACCTTTGCGGCGACCAGCATGGAGCTGTAGCCGAGCGCCCTCGTGTCGAAGATCGGGGTGATCTCCCGGATGATCCGCTCGTCGAGGAGGCGCTGCGTGCGGGTCTCGACCTCGTCGCGAGCGAGTCCGGCGGCCGCAGCGACCTCCGCAAAGGGCTCCGGGTGCAGGGGAAAACTCGACTGCAGCAGGTTCATCAGCCGCTTGTCGGTCTCGTCCAGGGGGATCGCCGCGCCGCCCTTGCGGCTGCGGAGCTTCGGCGTCGCCGTTGCCGTCGTGATCCCGTCGGGGGGTCTGTTCACCGGCGCTGAGCCTCCGCCGCGAGCCACCCGGCCGCGTCCTTGGCGAAGTAGGTGATGATCATGTCGGCCCCGGCCCGACGGATCGAGGTCAGGGACTCCATCGCGGCGGCGCGCTCGTCGATCCAGCCGTTCTCGGCCGCCGCCTTCAGCATCGAGTACTCGCCACCGACGTGGTACGCGGCCAGGGGCGCCCCGGTCGCATCCTTCACCCGGCGAATCACATCGAGATAGGGCAGCGCCGGCTTGACCATCACCACGTCGGCGCCCTCCTCGAGATCCAGCTTGGCCTCGCGGATCGCCTCGTCGGCGTTGGCGGGATCCATCTGATAGCCGCGTCGGTCACCGAACTCCGGCGTCGACCCGGCTGCCTCGCGGAACGGGCCGTAGAAGGCCGAGGCGTACTTGGCGCTGTAGGCGACGATCGGCACGCTCGAGTGAGCCTCCTCGTCCAGCTGGGTGCGGATCGCCCCGACGCGGCCATCCATCATGTCGCTGGGCGCCACCGCGTCCGCTCCGGCCGCGGCATGGGAGATCGCCGTCTTCGCGAGCAGCTCGAGGGTCACGTCGTTGTCCACCTCACCCTCCCGGACGATGCCGCAATGGCCGTGCGAGGTGTACTCGCAGAGGCAGACGTCGGTGATGACGACGATCTCCGGATGCGCCTCCTTCAGCGCCCGGACCGCCATCTGCACCACTCCCTCGTCGTCGTAGGCCTCGGAGCCCACCTCGTCCTTGCTGGCGGGGATGCCGAAGAGGAGCACGGCGCGGACGCCGGCGGCAGCGATCTCCGTCACCTCCGCGACCGCCTCCGAGATCGAGAGGCGCTCGATGCCCGGCATCGAGGCGATCGGCTCCCGCACGCCCTCGCCCGCCGTGATGAAGAGAGGCTGGACGAGGTGCTCAGCCGTCAGGTCCGTCTCGCGGACGAGCTCGCGGAGTGGTCCTGTCCGACGCAGGCGGCGCAGTCGGGTCGCGGGAAAGCTCACCCGCTGGATTCTAGGGCGGGGTCTAGGCAAACCTTCGCAACGCGAGTCGCGCCAGCACGAGGTAGGCGACCGTCAGGAGGGCGAGGTGCAGGAAGGGGAGCCCGAGGCCGGGTCCCGAGGTCGACAACGCCCCCGAGAGAGCGTCGAGGGCCGGTCGGAAGGGGAAGGCGCCCGCGATCACGTGAATCACGTCGAGCAGCGTCTTCGAGACCGTCCCCGAGGGGACCAGCGAGACGAACGCGACAGGCAGCGCCAGCGCGAAGGCGAGCAGAGCGCTGGCCCTGACCTCCTTCGCCGCCGCACCGATTGCGAGCCCCAGAGCTGAAGAGGCCGCACCGGCCAGCAGGATCGCCGGGACGATCAGGTAGATCCGGCTCCAGGCGATGGACTGGAACGGCGTTATCGCCAGGAGCATCAGCAGGGTGACGACGAGGGCCGCGCCGGTTCCGAGAATCGCCTTCTCTCCCAGCAGGCCTTCCCTGCTCACAAGGTCGCGGGTGAGGCGGGTGAAGGTGTTCTCCTCACGCTCGAGGGCCAGCGAGCCGGAGACGAGGAGCACCGTGACGAAGAGCAGGGTGACCGCCGCGGCCACCGCGACCGCGAAGGTGTCCAGCGGCGGGATGCTGCCGGCGATCACCTGCTTTTCAACCGAGATCGGCTGGCGGATCGAGGAGAGCAGCTGGTTGGCGAGCGCCAGGTTCTGGCGAGCGAGGCGGGCGAACTCCGTGACCTGGGAGACCTGGCGGCGCTCGGCGGGCGGCAGGCTGCCCTGCACCGAGCGCAGGATCCGCTCGGAGCGCTGCAGGCCGAGGATGTTGACGGTCTGGTTGAGGAAGGGAAGCTCGAACTGGCCGCCGTTCGCGAGCAGGCGCTCGTAGTTGACGGCGACGTCGGTGATCTTGTCCGAGAGGAGCAGGTTCGCCTGGTTGAGAAGCGAGCTGATCCGGTCGTCCACGATCTGGGCCTTGAGCGGATCGTCCTGGTTGACGAGCACCTCGACCTTGGCGGGCTCTGACGAATTGGTCGTCAGCTCGGCCTGGAGCTTGTTGAGGAAATCGGCCGGGAGGATGAGCCCACCGAGCACGTCGCCGTCCCTGACCTTCTGCTCGACGTCGGCTCGGCTCGTGGCCGTGACGCACTCGATCTTGGCGCACAGCCTGCTCCGCGCCTCCGACTGCGAGAAGCCACCGGTGTCCCCCAGGCTGAGGCCGGCGCTGTCGGGGATCTGGTTGAGGAAGGCGACGCGCGGCTTCTCGGGACTGCGCGAGATCGCCAGGCCGATGAGCACGGCGAGCACGATCGGATAGATCACCAGGAGGGCGGTGACCAGCGGCGAGCGCCGCAGCAGCTGCAGGTCCTTGAGGAGCAGCCAGCGCATCAGTGGCCCCGTTGCCGCAGGAAGCGGACGAAGTCGTTCTCGGGGTCGGGGGTGCTCCCCTCCGGCTCCGGCCCCGCCGCTCGGCGAAGCTGCTCGAAGCTGCCGTCGAAGATGGTCTCCCCGTCGGCGAGGACCACCAGGCGGTCACCGTAGTGGCTCGCCTCCTCGATCTGATGCGTCGAGTAGATCACCGTCGTCCCGCCCTCGGCGAGGCTCGCCACGAACTCCCAGAGACGGACCCGCTGGCTCGGATCCAGACCGGAGCTGGGCTCATCGAGCAGCAGCACCGCGGGATCGCCGATCAGCCCGATCGCGATGTTGATCCGCTGCTGGTTGCCGCCCGAGAGGGACGAAACGGCGTCGTCCCGGCGCTCTGGGAGACCCGTCTGCTCGAGCATCCTCTCGACGGTGCCGTCGACGTCCTCCACGCCCTCCATGTGCGAGAAGAGGCGCAGGTTCTCCGCGACCGTGAGGCGGTGGTAGAGGCCGGCCTGCTGCGGCA
>DASTAI010000323.1:0-5251 GCA_035712865.1 Solirubrobacterales bacterium | reverse complement strand
ATCCGGTCCACCTCAGAGGCGTCGAGCTGCAAAGTACAAGCTCAAGTGAACTTGAAGTCAAGGGCCGGAACTGCTTTCCTGCTCGGCATGGATGACCTGCTCACCATCGGCGAGGTCGCCAAGCGAAGCGGCGTGGCGTCATCCGCCCTCCGTTTCTACGAGGAAAAGGGGCTGATCGGCTCCGAGCGGGCCGGATCCGGCCACCGGCGCTATCCGCGCGCGGTGCTGCGCCGGATCGCGTTCATCGTCTTCGCCCAGCGGATCGGGCTCACGCTGGAGGAGATCAGGGACGAGCTCGGCAAGCTGCCTGGGGATCACGCGCCGAACCGCCGGGACTGGTCCCGCCTCTCCGCGAGCTGGACCTCGCGGATCGACGACCGGATAGCCGAGCTCGAGCGCCTGCGCGCAGGCCTCACGGAGTGCATCGGGTGCGGCTGCCTCTCGCTGGACCGGTGCCAGCTCGCCAACCCGGGCGACCGCGCGGGCAGCTCCGGACCGGGCCCACGCTACTGGGTGGGCGACCCCCGGCCGGCTTAGGCCAAGGCGCTTGAACTCAGCTCGGTGCGGGATGGACCGGCGAGATCAGTTCTCCTCTCGCCATTCATACGGGAGGAACTTGCCGTTGAGGGTGATCTCCACCCTGTCCCCCTTGTCGTCCGGCACGCGCCGAACGGTGAATCCGAAGTTGATCGCGCTCATGATCCCGTCCCCGAACTCCTCGTGGATGAGCTCCTTCAGCGCCGGGCCGTAGACCTGAACGATCTCGTAGAACCGATAGATGGTCGGATCGGTGGGCACCACCTCCTCCAGCCCACCCCGCATCGGCGACGAGGTCAGCTCCGGCATGGCGTCTTCGTCGAGGCCCAGCGCCTCGGTCGCGGCGCGTGCCTGGGTCTCGCCGAGTGGGAACTGGCCCAACAGGGCCGCCGTTGCCCACTCGACCGGTGCGTTCAGCCGCTCCGCCAACTCGGCCCAGCTCAATCCCCGCGCGCGCTTGGCTGCCAGGATCTCCTCGGTGAGCTCGGCGCGGGTCATCGCCGGCAGCCTAGCCCGCAGCCTCACCCGGATGCGTTCAGGATCCGGTCCAGCAACTCCTCCGGCCGCCGGGACCACTCGAAGCGGACGACCTTCCCCTCATCGATGGTGAATGCAAGGCCCAGAGGCTGGGGAACCTCGATGCCGCTGCTCCTCCCCTGGTAGAGCATCTCGACGATCAGGACGACGGTGTCCCCGATCTCGACCTGACGCTCGATTTCGAAACCGATCGAGCTGTACGCCCGGCCGATCGACGACTGGGCCACCTCGAAGCCCTCCCTGCCGCGCCGTGTTCCCGGCTCAACCGCATCCGAAGGGTTGATCCACTCGATCTCCGGGTCCATGAGATCGCTCGGGATCGACTCGAGCTCCTGCCAGGCATCGAGAATGCGCTCGACGATCTCGGGGTTCGACGCGATGCGGCAAGTATCCCCCGATCGGGCAGAAGGTCAGATCCGCCGCAGCAGTCGCCGGATCTGATCGGCCTCCGGGACACGCAGCGCCACAACCGCACCGAAGTAGACGACGAAGCCCGCCGCGAGGGCGGCCCCGAGCGAGACGATCTGCGCGATCAGCTCCCTCCCAAGCGCCTGGTCGAGGCCGTACCAGACCACATAGCTGACTCCGGCAAGGAGCGCGGCGGCGGCAATCACACGTGTGGCGGTCTCGAAGAGGCGGGGCAGGTCGAGACCGTGCAGCTGTCTTCGCAGGATCACGACTTCCGCGACCACGCTCGAGATCGTGGCGATCACGGTGGCCGCGACGACCCCGCCGACGCCGAACGGGGAGTAGAACGCGAACGAGAAGATGATGTCCACGACGAGATTCGAGCCTGCCACCGCGGTCGGGACCCACGGCCGCTGCAGGCTGAAGAACGTCCGGGTCAGCAGGAGATAGAGCCCGTTGAAGGGCAGCGAGAACGCGAACCAGAAGAGTGCCTGGGCAACCAGGTGGGTCTGCGCGGCGTCGAACTCACCCCGCTGGTAGATAAGCCGCGTCATCGGGACCGAGAGGACGAGGATCGCGGCGGCCGCCGGAATCAGCAGCAGGAGGATCTGCCGCATCCCGTTCGACATCGTCGATCGGAGGTTGTCCCATTCCTGACGCGCGGCGAACCGGGCGAGTGTCGGGAACGCGACGGTGGCGACGGCCACCGAGAAGATCCCCTGCGGCAGCATGTAGATGCGGAACGCCTTGTCGATCGCCGCGGGGGCCTCATTGGAGACGAGCGTGCCGACGATGCTGTTGAGGAGCAGGTCGAAGTTGATCAGGCCGAGGCTCAGCGTCACGGGGAGCATCAGGAGCAGCACCCGGCGCACATCCGGGAGGCGCCAGTCGATGTCGCGGGTGAACCGGAAAGGGGTGTTGCGCAGGTCCCACGCCGGGATCGCCAGCTGCACCACAGTCCCGACGAGCACCCCGATCGCGTAGGCGTAGATCCGGTCGTTGCCATGGAACGCCGGCTCCAGCACCACCAGGACGAGGATGATCACCACGTTCCAGAAGAACGGCGAGATGGCGAACGCGGCAAAGCGGTCGTAGCTGTTCAGGATCCCCACCACCATTCCCGTCGCCCCGAGCAGGATCAGGATCGGGAAGAGGATCTGGGAGAGAGTGACGGTGAGATCGAGGATCTCACCGCTGAATCCCGGGGCGAAGATCGGGACGATCAAGGGCGCGGCGAGGACGAACAGCGCGGTGAGCGCGCCCAGGGCGAGCGTGACCAGGTAGATCAGCGTCGAGGCCAGCCGGAACGCCTCGCGTCTGTTGCCCTTCTCGAGCTCCTCCGTGAAGACGGGAACGAAAGCGGCCTGGATGGCGGCGTCGGCGAACAGCGAGCGGACCAGGTTGGGGACCTGGAACGCGATCGTGAAGGCCGACATCGGCCCCGTGATCCCGAAGTAGCTTGCGGCGACGATCTCCCGGACGAGGCCGGCGACCCTCGAGAACGCGGTCGCGATCGAGAAGAAGGCCGTGGAGCGGCCGAGCCGACCCTGATGTTCACCCCACTCCGGTGGGACGAAGGGCGTCGTCGGCGTCGGCGCGGGAATCGCCATGAACGTCGAGGTGTCCATGGAAACCGCCTCGTGGCGGCGCTCGATCTCCTCGGCTTCGGGCTCGACCGCGGGGAAATCCCGGGTCGAGGGATCGAAGGATTCAGGCCGGTCGATCATTGCTCTATTCTCTTCGCCGCCCCCGACGGGGGTCTTTTCATGGCCAACATCGCCTCCCAGAAGAAGCGAATCGCGCGCTCAGAGCGGGAGCGGCAGGAAAACCTGCGCTTTCGCAGCTCGGTGAAGACCTACTTCCGCCGGCTCGAGTCCGCCGTCGCGTCGGGCGACGCGAACGCGGTCGCCAGCGAGCACCGGGCGCTCGTCTCGCGCATCGACAAGGCGATCCAGAAGGGCGCCCTGCACCGGAACACCGGCGCCCGCAAGAAGTCCCGCGCCGCGAGCATCGCCGGCGCCTCCTCCCAGAGCCAGAGTTAGCGAAGCGCCCAAGCGAGCGGCTCGGTGTCGTCGGCTTCGAGGCCGATAGCTCTGCGGAGTGTGAGCGTGAACGCCACCCTCTCCTCATAGTCCGAGCCGCCACGCGACCAGAGCTCGAGGTCCGCGAGCGCACGGATGGAGGCCTCGAGGTCCTCAGGAGAGCGGCCCTTGACCTTGGAGACGAGCATCTTCGCCGCGTAGGGGTGCATGGAAAGGCCCTTCGCGACCTCACCCGCCGGCCGGCCTCCCTCCAGCTCGGTTGCGGCCTTGAGAGCCTGACGGAGCCGGGGTGCGAGGGAGTAGACGATCCGCGGCAGCGCCTCGCCCTGGGCGACCAGTCGCTCGGCGACTGCGATCGTCTCCGCCTCGTCGCCGGCGACCATGGCGTCGGCGAGGGTCCAGATCGCCTCCTCGGAGGTATCGGAGATCATGGCCTCGAGGTCGTCGCTCGTGACGCTTCCCCCCTCCCCCGCCCAGAGCGCGAGACGCTCGAGCTCTGTCCGGAGGCGCATCGGGCGGGCGCCGAGGCGCTCCACCAGGAGGCGGGCCGCCGCCGGCTCGAGCTCGAAGCCGAGCTCGCGCGCGTCGGAGACGAGCTGTTTCGGCAGGTCTCGCGCACGCGGGACGTCGAAGGAGAGGACCTCTCCCCCGGCCTTCTCGACGGCCTTGGCCGTCCCGGCGGGTGGCTTCCCGTGGGAGACCAGGGCGATGGTCGTCTCGGGCGGGATCTGGCCGAGAGCCTCGACGGCCTTCTCGGCGTCCCCCTTGCCCCAGCCCTCGACCCCGTCGACGAGGAGATAGCGGCGGGAGCCGATGAGCGAGATCGTCGCGAGGGACGCGGTGACCGCGTCGATGTCCGGCGAGCGCCGGCCATCCCCCGCCTCGAACACCTCGAGCGCACCCGGACCGCCCTCGCGCTCGGCCCGCTCACGCAGACGACCGCGGGCGCGGGCGATCTTCGCCTCGTCGTCGCCGGCGATCAGATAGGCGGGTTTCATCTCTGCCACGCCGCCGAGTCTAGGGTGGCCGCGGGCTAGACGCCGACGATCGGGCTGGCGTCCGCCTTGCAGGTCTGAGGAGCCTTCTTCGCGCGGATTCGCTCCCTTGCGGCCTGCGCCTGGTAGACGCCGGGATACGCGGCCTGCGTCAGATCGACCTCGTAGCGGCCCTTGCCGTCGGCCCGCTGGACCGAGAGGAGCGCGGAGTTCCCGCTCGGATCGGTGAAGAAGACGTTCACAAGCCGGCCCTTGAAGCAGGCGGCGAGACTCGAAGCGACCTGGCCGCGGAAACGCGTTGCCGATGGATGCCGCAGGGTGATCTTGGAGGCCCAGGAGTGGCCCTTGTGCTTCCTGTGGTTCTTCGCTCCCGCCGGCGCTCCACCGAGCTCGAGCGCGAGCACAGCGATGATCAGCACGACTCCTGCCCGCCGCAGCGACACGCATCAAGGCTAACCCGGGCCCGGTGCGACTGTCCAGCGAGAACCGTCGGCCTCGATTTCGATCTCGCCGTCGATGTCTGTGCGGAGCGTGGGTACCGCGTGCTCGCGAAGATCGGTCAGGGTTGTGCCATCCGGGTGCCCGAACGGGTTCTGCGCGCCCACGGAGATCACGGCGAGCTTCGGTACCGACCGGTCGAGGAGCTCGTCGAGCCCGGTGTCCTCGGATCCGTGGTGAGCCACCTTGAGCACGTCCACCGCACCCGGATCGATCGGCACGCTCTCGGCCTCC
>DASTAI010000322.1:0-2351 GCA_035712865.1 Solirubrobacterales bacterium | reverse complement strand
GCTGAACTTGACGTCGCCGATCTTCTCGACCTTGTTGAAAGTCTTGAGGACGCCGCGGGCCCGCAGGCGGTCGGCGAGATCGGCCTCGTAGAACATCGAGTTGACCTGGGTGTCGAGCTTCTCGCTCGTCTGCTTCACCTCGGCCTGCGCGGCGTTCCGCTCCCCCTCCAGCTGGGCGACGTTCGACTCGAGCGACGCCTTGCGATCCTCGAGCGCCTTGACGTCCGCCTCGAGCTTGGCGAGCGTCTCCTCGAGCTCGGCCTTCTTCCCCTCGAGGTCGGTCGCCTTGGCGACGGCGGTGTCGCGCTCGCCGATGAGCTTCATCTCCTTCGCGCGGACGACGGCCAGCGGCGCCGCCTTCGCGTCGCCCTGCGACACCCAGGTTCCGAAGAAGTCCTTCGCCGGGTCGTAGTAGAAGTAGACCTTGTTCCCCTTCTGCAGACCGGACTCGAAGATGTTGATCCGCTCCGCCAGCTCCTTGGCGCGCGCGGGGGGCAGGTTGTGCGTCTTGATGAGGTACTCCTGCGCCAGCTTCATGTGCGTGTCGCCCGGCTTCACCTCGACCCCGTCGCCCGGCAGCTTGGCCTCCGCCTCGCCCACCCGCTTCTGCAAATCCCGGATCGTCTTCATGTCCTCGACCACCTGCCCGAGGACGCCGCGGTACGACGGGTCCTTCTCCTGCTTGACCAGGTTGTCGAGCGCCTGCTCCTCCTCGGCGCTCAGCCCCTGCAGGAAGACCTGCGAGAAGGAGATCGGCTTGCGGCCGAGCACTTCCATGCGCTGGTTGAACTGCTGGATGCGGGCGTAGATGTCGCGGGTCGTGCTGTCGATCCCCTCGCGCGCGTCCTTGAGCTCGGTCAGGAGCGCTTCGGGCGACTGCGGGACCGGCTTCTCCGTCAGCTTCTTCGGGGTCAGGGCGTCCCAGGTGAACCAGCCGCCGACCACGAGGACGACGAGCCCCAGCGCGTAGCCGCCCCACTTCAGGATTTTCTTGAAATCCCGCTTCGGCCGGTCTTCCGGCAGCTTGACGTCGCCGTCCTCAACGGGGTCGAAAAGGCTCCGCGTCATCGTGCCACTCTCCCTTTTCAGGTTTCGAAGGATTGTAGACGGGAAGAGGGCCTGCACGCAACGGGGACCGCCCGGGCCGGCCCTCGGGACGCGAGTTCCTGCGGTGCGCGCGCAGGGGCGCCGCCCCGAGCACCCGACCGTTGCGATTTCCGGGGCGCGCTTTTAGACTGGCTGCGCATGCGACATCGCCGCGCCCCCCTGCTCGTCCTGACGGCCCTCTCCGCGACCGCGCTGGCGCTCCGCGGGGCGCGCGCCCAGGACTCGGGCGAGCCTCTTCCCGCCCGGTACGTGGCCGAGGGAGGGGTCATCTACGTCTGGGACGGAGCCTCTCCGGCCGTCTCCCGGCCGAGCGACCGCGGCGACCTGCCGGCCGACTCGGCCGCCCTGGTGCTGCGCCCGTACGACGAGGGGCGCCGGCTCCTGGTGCTGACGGTCGGAGCCGAGAAGGGCAAGGAGCGCCGCCGTCTCGAAGGAGTGGCTCGGACCTACGACTCGAGCGGCCCGTCTCCCCGGCTCCTCGCCACCATCGAGTTCGACGGGGAGCCGTTCGACGCCGTCGTCACCCGCGACGGCAGCCGCGCGTACGTCCTGGCGCGGCGCGTCTCCCCGGGCGACCCTCCGGGATCGGGGCGCTATTGGGTGCACGAGATCGATCTAGAGGCCGGCCGCCTCGAGGGGAACACCCTGCTCTCGGGTCCGCCCGCCGGCCTCACGGTCGACGACTCAGGGCGGAAGCTCTACGTGTCGCTCGCGGATCGGATCCAGTCGTGCTCCACGCGGCCGCTCCTGAACTCCTGGATCTACCGCTCCCCCGGGCTCAACAGCCGCCTCGCGGTGAGGAGCGACGGCGGGACGCTGTGCGTGGCGCGAGGGGAGGAGATCGCCCTCTTCGACCCGGCGGTCATTTCCGAGCGGCAGGCCGGGGACCGCCATGCCCGCGACGACGACGCGAGCGGCGTGGTCCGCCTGCCGTTCCGGGCCGAGGATCTGACGCTCTCCGACGACGGCCGCATGGCCGCGGTCCACGGCGCCGGGCGGCTCGCCTTCCTCGACTGCGAGACGCAGTCGCTCACCTGGCCCGAGCGCCCCGGCCCTGAGCTGCAGGCGGCGCTGGAGACGCGCGCCCTCGCCTTCCCCGGAGCGGGGCGGGATCTGATCCTGGCCCTCTTTCCGGGCGGCGGCGTGACTGCGGTGCGCACTCCTGCGGTCGAGGTCGCCTCCGCTCCTAAGCCCTCCCCGCAGAGCGCGACGCGCCCCGAGCCCCCGCCGGCGGAACCGCCCCC
>DASTAI010000321.1:0-3653 GCA_035712865.1 Solirubrobacterales bacterium | reverse complement strand
ATCCACGAAGCCCGCGGCCGAGCTCTCGCGTGGCGACGTGGTGGTCGTGCCCGCCGGCGAACTGATTCCGGGTGACGGCACCGTCATCGAGGGCATCGCCACGGTTGACGAGTCGGCGATAACCGGCGAGTCGGCACCCGTCATCCGCGAGTCCGGCGGGGATCGCAGCGCGGTCACCGGCGGTACGCGTGTGACCTCGGATGAGATCGTCGTCGAAATCACCCAGGAGCCGGGAAAATCGTTCCTGGACCGCATGATCGCGCTGGTGGAGGGGGCCGAGCGTCGCAAGACGCCGAACGAGATCGCGTTGAACATCCTGCTCGCCGCGCTGACGCTGATCTTCATGATCGTCGTGGTGACACTGCGCCCGTTCGGGCTCTTCTCGGACACGCCGATCTCCGAGACGACTCTGATCGCGCTGCTCGTCGCGCTGATCCCGACGACGATCGGAGCGCTGCTCTCGGCGATCGGCATCGCCGGCATGGACAGGCTGGTGCGCCGCAACGTCCTCGCGCTCTCCGGGCGCGCGGTCGAGGCGTCGGGCGACGTCGACGTGCTGCTGCTCGACAAGACCGGCACGATCACCCTGGGCAACCGCGAGGCGACCGAATTCATCCCGATGCCGGGCGTCTCAGAGACCGAGCTCGCCGAGGCTGCGCAGATGTCCTCTCTCGCGGACGAGACCCCGGAGGGCCGGTCGGTCGTCGTCCTCGCGAAGAAGTACGGCATTCGCGAGCACGAGTTGGGCTCACATGAAGTGAACTTCGTGCCCTTCAGCGCCCAGACGCGGATGAGCGGCGTCGACGTCAACGGCCACCGGCTGCGGAAGGGCGCCGGCGACGCGATCATCAAGCTCGTCCAGTCCGAGGGAGGCACCGTCCCCCCGCAGCTTCAGGAGGCCCTCGATCGAATCGGCCGGGAGGGCGGCACCCCACTGGCGGTCGCCAGGGACAGCCAGGTCCTCGGCGTGATCTACCTGAAGGACGTCGTCAAGGAGGGCATGCGGCAGCGCTTCGACCAGCTCCGTGCGATGGGCATCCGCACGGTGATGATCACCGGCGACAACAAGCTCACCGCCGCCAAGATCGCCGAGGAGTCAGGTGTCGACGACTACCTCGCTGAGGCAACCCCGGAGAAGAAGCTCGACCTGATCAAGGAGCAGCAGGGCGGTGGGCGGATGATCGCGATGACCGGGGACGGGACCAACGACGCTCCGGCTCTCGCCCAGGCCGACGTCGGCGTGACGATGAACACGGGCACCCAGGCCGCACGTGAGGCGGGGAACATGGTCGACCTCGACTCGAACCCGACGAAGCTGATCGAGATCGTGGAGGTCGGCAAGCAGCTGCTGATCACCCGCGGCGCGCTCACGACCTTCTCCATCGCAAACGACGTCGCCAAGTACTTCGCGATCCTGCCGGCGATCTTCGGGCTGACCTATGCCGCGCACGGTGCGACCCACGGACCCCTGGACAAGCTGAACATCATGAGTCTGGGAACCCCTGAGTCGGCGATCGTCTCGGCGATCATCTTCAACGCGCTGATCATCCCGCTGCTGATTCCTCTGGCGCTGCGGGGGGTCAGGTACCGGCCGTCGGGCGCGAGCGCCCTGCTCAGGCGGAACCTCTTCATCTACGGCCTGGGCGGGATCATCGCCCCGTTCATCGGTATCAAGCTGATCGACCTGATCGTGCACGGGGTGCTCGGTGCGTGAGCTGGGCCTCCATCCCCGAGCCGGCGAGCAGGGGCCGCCGGTACCCCGAGAACTCGGAATCAGGCGGCTGCTCGCCGCCGGAATCTCCCGGCTCAGGTGGCGGGCGCTGGATCGGGCGCTGGTCCGCGGAGCGGACCCCTCCTCGTCCGCAACCCTCGAGGCGCGGGCCCGGCGCCTGACCAGCCCCGCCGCCAGAGCGCGCCTCGCCTCCTCCGTGCGCGAGGTGATCATGGCCGCGAGCAGGCCGCCGACGCTGGCAAGCTCGCGAATCCCACCCAGCCGCCCGGAGGCCCCGGCGGCTCGCCTCACTCTGGCGGCGATCGAATTGCTGCTGAAGTCGGATTCGCCCGTCTACGCCCAAGGAATGGCCCGGCTCGAGCTTCTCCTCACCGACGGGGGCGGACCCCTCTATTCACCCGACTACCCGGCGGCGCTGAGCGTCGAGCTCGACCGGATCATGGACGCGCTGGGCGCGCGAGAGGAAAATTGGCTCGATGGTCGAGCGCACACAGGATGAGGCGCCGACGGGCATCGCGGGCGCCGAGAGAGAGCGTGGACGCCTCAAGGTCTTCCTCGGCATGGCGGCCGGTGTGGGCAAGACCTATCGGATGCTCGAGGAGGCCCGTGCCGAGCGGGATTCGGGGCGCGACGTGGTGATTGGTTACCTGGAGCCCCACGGACGCACCGAGACGATCGAGCAGGCCGGTGACCTCGAGGTCGTTCCCCGGCGGAAGGTGCCGTACCGCGACCTCGAGATCGAGGAGATGGATCTGCCCGCGGTCATCCGCCGGGCACCCGATCTGGCGCTGATCGACGAGCTGGCCCACACCAACCCGCCCGGGCTCGAGCACGAGAAGCGCTACGAGGACGTGAGGGACGTCCTCGACTCCGGCATCGACGTCTACTCGACCGTCAACGTCCAGCATCTCGAGAGCCTCAACGACAGCGTCTGCGAGCTGACCGGCGTTCGCGTTCGCGAGACGATGCCCGACTCCGTGCTGAACGAGGCAGATGAAGTGGTGCTCATCGACCTCACCCCGGAGGCCCTGCTCGACCGGCTGCGCAACGGGAAGATCTACCCCAACGAGCGCATCGACTCGGCGCTGAACAACTTCTTCCGAATCGAGAACCTCAACGCCCTCCGCGAGGTCGCACTCAGGCAGGTCGCCGAGGAGGTGGAGTCGAGGCGACTCGTGCGGGAGGTCGTCGGCCAGCGCGAGGACCGGATGATCGACACGGCCGCGACGCAGGCCGTGGGGGAACGGCTCCTGGCGCTGGTCAAGCCGACGCCGAAGTCGCAGCGACTCGTCCGGCGAGCGTGGCGCTCGGCACAGAGACTGGCAGCCGACCTCGACCTGCTCTATGTGAAGCGTCCGGGCCAGAAGCTGTCCGACGAGGAGCAGCAGCAGCTCAAGGCGATCCGCCGCCTGGCCTCGGTCCTCGGAGCGCACCTCATGGTCGAGGAGGGGGACGACCTGGTACAGACGGTCAGGGAGGTGGTCGAGGAGAAGGGGAGCACCTACATCCTGATCGGCACCCCTTCGCCCAGGACGGGTCTCAATCGCTTCCGGCCATCGATGGCCACCAGGCTGATCGAAAGCGTTCCCGGTGTGGACATCAGGGTCGTCGCCGATCGGGCCTTGAGGGGGGAGGAGGCAGAGCGATGAGCGCCTTCGAGATCGTCGTCGCCCTCGTGCTGCTCGGCTGTATCGGCTTGCTGCTCATCCGGGAGCTGCAGCGCCGGCGAACCGAGGCAGCGATCACACCCGCCGCGAGGCGGATCCTCTTCCCGTTCACCGGCGAGGCCCTCTCAACGCCGGCGTTCGACGCGGCCCTGCGGCTCGCACGGGCCGAGGGCGCCACTCTCGTCCCCGCCTACCTGGCGGTCGTTCCGCTCAGCGTCTCCCTCGACACGCCGCTGAAGAAGGAGGCCAGGACC
>DASTAI010000320.1:0-4410 GCA_035712865.1 Solirubrobacterales bacterium | reverse complement strand
AACATGATCACGGGCGCCGCCCAGATGGACGGCGCGATCCTGGTGGTCTCAGCGCCGGACGGCCCCATGCCCCAGACGCGGGAGCACATCCTGCTGGCGCGTCAGGTGAACGTCCCCTACGTGGTCGTTTACCTGAACAAGACCGACATGGTCGACGACGAGGAGCTGCTCGAGCTGGTCGAGGAGGAGGTCCGCGACCTGCTCAACGAGTACGAGTTCCCCGGATCCGACGTGCCGATCATCAAGGGCTCGGCGCTGAAGGCGCTCGAGGGCGACGAGGAGGCCAAGCAGTCGATCCTCGATCTCGCGAATGCCCTCGACGAGTACATCCCGGAGCCGGAGCGCGACCTCGACAAGCCGTTCCTGATGCCGGTCGAGGACGTCTTCTCGATCACCGGCCGCGGCACCGTCGCGACCGGCCGCGTCGAGCAGGGCATCGTCAACACCGGCGACGAGGTCGAGATCGTCGGCATCAAGGAGCCGAGCAAGACCGTCGTCACCGGCGTCGAGATGTTCCGCAAGATCCTGGATGAGGGTCGGGCGGGAGACAACATCGGCGCGCTTCTGCGAGGCACGAAGCGCGAGGAGATCGAGCGCGGCCAGGTGCTTTCCAAGCCAGGCTCGATCACGCCGCACACGAAGTACAAGGCCGAGGTGTACTGCCTGAAGAAGGAGGAGGGCGGCCGTCACACGCCGTTCGTCTCGGGCTATCGCCCGCAGTTCTACTTCCGGACGACCGACGTGACCGGCGTCGTCAAGCTCCCCGACGGGCGTGAGTTCGTAGCCCCGGGTGAGAACGCCGAGATGGAGGTCGAGCTGATCCAGCCGATCGCCATGGACCAGGGCCTCCGGTTCGCCATTCGAGAGGGCGGTCGAACCGTCGGCTCGGGTGTCGTGACCGAGGTAGTCGAATAGCTGCGAGACGGGCCCCCTCGGGGGCCCGTCGTCAGTAGGCCCTCCCACCCAGGGCAAAGGGCCGAGACAACTGCAAGACATACGACCAGGGCGCGGCCCTTATCGACCGGGGCGGCGCCCTAAGTGCGCGAAAGACCATTAACGAGAACACACAGAAATGGCTTCACTGACATCAGGAAAGATCAGGATCCGGCTCAAGGCGTACGACCACGACGCCATAGACCGGGCTGCCCAGGAGATCGTGGGCACCGCCGAGCGCACCGGCGCGACCGTCGCGGGGCCCATACCCCTGCCGACGGACAAGCACGTCTACGTCGTGATCCGCTCGCCCTTCAAGGACAAGGACTCGCGCGAGCACTTCGAGATCCGCACGCACAAGCGGCTGATCGACATCCACCAGCCGACGCCGAAGACGGTCGACGAGCTGCAGCGCATGGAGACGCTGCCGGCCGGCGTCGACGTGGAGATCAGGCTCTAGCCGTGAGCGCGATCGTCGGCAAGAAGCTGGGGATGACCCGGATCTTCACCGAGGACGGCACCTCGGTCCCGGTGACGGTGATCGAGGCGCAGCCGAACAAGGTCACGGCGATCCGCAGGGCGGACCGCGACGGCTACGAGGCCGTCCAGTTGGCGGCTGACCCGGTCGCGGTCGAGGACAAGCTGACCAAGGCCGAGCGGGGCCACCTAGAGAAGGCGGGCGCCGGCGCGATGCGAACGCTCGTCGAGTTCCGAGGCGTCGAGGTCGGCGGCACCGCCGCCGCCGAGGACTCGGAGGGCGAGGGACAGGACGAGCAGACGGAGGACTCCGGCGAGGTCAAGGTCGGGGATGACGTCACGGTGGCGAGCTTCGAGCCCGGCCAGCGGGTCAAGATCTCCGCGGTCTCGATCGGCAAGGGCTTCCAGGGCACCGTCAAGCGGCACAACTTCAGCCGCGGGCCGGTGAGCCACGGCTCGCACAACGTGCGCGCGCCGGGTTCCGTCGGCGCGAGCGCCGATCCGGCCCGCGTGTTCAAGGGGATGAAGATGCCCGGCCAGATGGGCGCACGCCGGGTCACTCAGCGCGGCGCGACCATCGCCGACGTCGATGCCGAGCGCAACCTGCTTCTGATCCGGGGTTCCGTCCCCGGCGGCAAGAACGCCACCGTGGAGGTGCGTAGCGATGGCTGAAACAGCGCAGAAGTCCGGGAGCACGAGGTCCTCTGCCGGCATCAAGGCCACCACCCTCGGCAAGCAGGCCAAGTCCGATCTGCCCAAGGAGATCTTCGGTGAGCCCTTCCACGAGGCGCTCGTCCACGAGGCGGCTCGCGCCGACCTGGCCGCACGCCGCCGGGGCACGCACTCGAGCCTGACCCGGGGCGAGGTCTCGATGACGACCGCGAAGGCCTGGCGCCAGAAGGGCACGGGCCGCGCCCGCGCCGGCGCGCTCAGCGTCCCGCACCGCTACGGCGGCGGCGCCGCCTTCGGGCCGAAGCCGCGCCACTACACGGTCAAGGTCAACCGCAAGGCGCGACGCAAGGCGCTGCGGGCCGCACTGTCGGTCCACGCCGACCGCAGCACCGTGGCCGTCCTCGACGGCGCCACCTTCAAGGGGCCGGCCACCAAGCAGGCCGCCGACGCGCTGAAGAAGTGGGGCGCCGATGGTCCGACGCTGGTCGTCATCGGCTCCGAAGAGGAGAACGTCGCCAAGAGCTTCCGGAACATCGTCGGGGTCAGCGTCGCGGTCGCCGACGCGGCGGGCGTCGCCGATGTGATCGGCGCGGGCTCGCTGGTGGTCACCGAGGCCGCCCTGGAGCAGTTGCAGGGAAGGGCCGCCTAGTGGACGCCCGCCAGATCATCATCCGGCCCGTCGTCTCGGAAAAGAGCTACGCCCTGATGGGTGAGGGCAAGTACACGTTCCGCGTCCACGACCGGGCCCACAAGCTGCAGATCGCCCACGCCGTCGAGGAGATATTCGACGTCAGGGTGCGGGCCGTCCGGACCTCCACGGTGAAGTCGAAGCCCAAGCGGCGGGGGCTCCACTCGGGCCGTTCCCGCTCCTGGAAGAAGGCGATCGTCCAGCTCGCCCCCGGTGAGCGCATCGAGCTGTTCGAAGGCGCGGCGGTGGAGGGTTAGATGACCGCCTTCCCGACCACGCACATCCGGATGACGCGCCCAGCGCCCTGCATGTCTTCGTCCTCGGGCTTGCCTTTGCCGCCAGCAAAGGCTGCGCCCTGCGTCCTCGACCTGCTCGGCCGGGCGCGCTCCCGGACGCACGCTGGCGGAAAGGCGGCCATCTGATGGCGAACCGCAAGATACGCCCGACCAGCCCCGGCCGACGTTTCGGCACCTATCCGATGCGCGAGGAGCTCACCAGCGAGGAACCGAACAAGAGGCTCACCAAGGGCAAGACCTCGTCCGGAGGGCGCAACGTCAACGGTCGCGTCACCGCCCGCCATCGCGGCGGCGGCGCCAAGCGCCGTTACCGGCAGATCGATTTCAAGCGAACCAAGGACGGCGTGCCGGCCAAGGTCGCGTCCATCGAGTACGACCCGAACCGGTCGGCGAGCATCGCGCTGCTCAACTACGCCGACGGCGAGAAGCGCTACATCCTCGCCCCGCAGGGGCTGCGGGTGGGCGCCGAGATCGTCTCCGGAGAGGGCGCCGACATCACCCCGGGCAACTCGCTCCCGCTGGTGCGGATCCCGACCGGGACCGTGGTGCACAACGTGGAGCTCATCCCGGGCCAGGGCGGCAAGCTCGGCCGCTCCGCCGGCACGGCCATCCAGGTGGTCGCGAAGGAGGGCCCGATGGTCAGCCTGCGGCTGCCGTCGTCAGAGGTGCGGATGGTCCGCGGCGAGTGCCGCGCCACTGTCGGCACGCTCTCGAACGCCGAGCACCAAAACGTGAAGGTCGGCAAGGCCGGCCGCAACCGGCACAAGGGCAAGCGCCCGCAGACGCGCGGCGTCGCCATGAACCCGGTCGACCACCCGCACGGCGGCGGCGAGGCGCACCACACCCCCGGCGGTCACCCGGTGACTCCCTGGGGCAAGCCGACCCTGGGCTACAGGACCCGCAAGAAGGGCAAGCGCTCGGACGCGCTGATCGTGCGCGGCCGCCGGCGAGGAAAGAGGAAGTAGAGGCTTAGACGATGGGACGTTCGACCAAGAAGGGCCCGTGGGCCGAGGAGCGCCTGCTGAAGCGGGTCAACGCCATGAACGAGTCGGGCCAGAAGCAGATGCTGAAGACCTGGTCGCGCCACTCGACGATCTTCCCCGAGATGGTCGGCCACACCATCGCCGTGCACGACGGGCGCAAGCACGTGCCGGTCTACATCTCGGAGTCGATGGTCGGTCACAAGCTCGGCGAGTTCGCCCCGACCCGCACCTTCCGCGCACATTCCGGCGCCGGAACCCCATCGGAGCGAGAGTGATGGCCGAGGAGAAGAAGGACACCGACCAGCAGGAGAAGGCTCCCGCGAAGAAGCCGGCCGCGAAGAAGCCGGCTGCGAGCAAAGCT
>DASTAI010000319.1:0-4798 GCA_035712865.1 Solirubrobacterales bacterium | reverse complement strand
CGCATCCTCGAGGAGAAGGCGCGGGCCGAGGGCAAACCCGACAACGTCATCGAGAAGATCGTCGAGGGCCAACTCCGCAAGTGGTCCGAGGACATCGTCCTGCTGGACCAGAAGCACTTCAATCAGGAGGTCTACGAGGGCAAGACGATCGAGGACCTGCGCTCGGAGATCGCCGCCAAGACCGGAGAGAACGTCCGCATCGCTCGCTTCGCGCGCTTCGAGGTCGGGCAGGAGTAGGCCGCTTGGCCTCTGCTCAGTTCAGCCGGATCCTGCTGAAGCTCTCGGGGGAGGCCTTGATGGGCGATCTCCCCTACGGCACCGATCCCGCCCAGATCGAGCGCATCGCCAACCAGGTTCGCGAGGTCCGCGACGCCGGCGTGGAGGTGGCGATCGTCGTGGGTGCCGGCAACATCTACCGTGGGCTGGAGGGCGCCGCGGAGGGAATGGACCGCGCCACGGCCGACTACATGGGAATGCTCGCCACGGTGCTCAACGCCCTCACCTTGCAGGACGCCCTGGAGAAGGTCGGCGTCGACACCCGCGTCCTTTCGGCCATGGCGGTCACCGAGGTCGCCGAGCCCTACATCCGCCGCCGCGCGATCCGCCATCTCGAGAAGGGCCGCGCCGTGATCTTCGCCGCAGGCACGGGCAATCCGTTCTTCACCACGGACACCGCAGCGGCCCTGCGGGCCCTCGAGATCCACGCCGAGGCGATCCTGATGGCCAAGAACGGGGTGGAGGGCGTCTACACCGCCGATCCCTCGATCGATCCGGACGCGGAGTTCCTGCCGGAGATCAGCCACCGAGAGGCGATCGAGCGGGGCCTGCGCGTGATGGATTCGACCGCGCTCTCGCTCTGCATGGACAACGACCTGCCCATCTACGTCTTCAACATGGCGGACGAGCGCAACGTAGATAGGATCGTCAGCGGAGAGAGGGTCGGCACCTTGGTGTCGTCAAAGCCTGCCGCCGAGCCGGCTCCGCGGGTGCGCACATGACGATGGAGATGATCGACGAGCTGCTGGCGGACGCCCAGGAACGCATGCAGAAGTCCGTCGAGTCAACGCGAAACGAGCTGGCCACGGTGCGGACCGGCCGCGCCTCCCCGCACCTCCTGGACCGCCTCCAGGTCGACTACTACGGCGCTCAGACACCGATCAAGCAGCTCGCCCAGGTCGCGGCCACCGACGCGCGCCTGCTGACCGTGACGCCGTACGACAAGTCCTCGATCTCTGCGATCGAGAAGTCGGTGATGGAGTCAGACCTCGGGCTGACGCCCTCCAACGACGGCAACGTCATCCGTCTCCAGATTCCCGAGCTCACCGAGGAGCGGCGCAAGGAGCTCGTCAAGGTGGTCCACGGCGTCGCCGAGCAGGGCCGTGTGGCCGTCCGCAACATTCGCCGGGACGTCATCCAGGACCTCCGCGAGCTGAAGAAGGAGGGGGAGGCGGGCGAGGACGAGGAGCATCACGGCGAGTCCGAGCTCCAGAAGCACACCGACTCCGCGATCGGCGAGATCGACACCCTGCTCCAGGGCAAGGAGGAGGAGATCCTCGAGGTCTAGCCGCGGCTGGTCCTGGAGGTCCTCCTGATGCCAGCCGAGTACGTCGCGATCATCACCGACGGGAATGGCCGCTGGGCGCAACAGCGAGGCCTGCCGGTGATCGAGGGGCATCGCGCCGGCGCGGACTGCGTCAAGGCGCGCCTGCGGGACGCGGTCGAGTTCGGCGTTCGCGAGCTCACCGTCTACTCGTTCTCGACCGAGAACTGGACCCGGCCGCAGGAGGAGGTCGACGGGCTGATGGCGATGTTCGCCGAGCGGATCGACAGGGAGACACCCGAGCTCGACGAAGAGGGAGTCCGCATGCGCTTCATCGGCCGGCGAGAGGGGATCAGCGAGGAGCTCACCGACCGCATGGAGTGGGCCGAGACCAAGACCGCCCCGAACGAGCGGATCACTCTCTTCGTCGCCTTCAACTACGGCGGGCGCGCCGAGATCCTCGACGCCGCCGCGGCCTATGAGGGGGGCGGGGAGGAGGAGTTCCACAGGCATCTCTACGCCCCGGAGATGCACGACCCCGACCTGCTCATCCGCACCAGCGGAGAGCAGCGGATCTCCAACTACCTGCTCTGGCAGTGCGCGTACTCGGAGTTCGTCTTTCGTGACGAGCTCTGGCCGGACTTCAGCCGTGAGGCCTTCGAGGCCTCACTGGCCGAGTACGAGGACCGCCAGCGCCGCTTCGGAGCGAGGCAGTGATCGAGGACCTCGACCCGCCTTCCTTCGACTTCGGGCGGGACCGCGAGGAACGCACGCGAGAGAGGCAGCGCGAATCGAGCTTCCTGCCCGACCCCGACGACCTCCTCGACTTCGAGGCGCCGGACGAGGAGATCCGGCTGGAGCCGCGCGAGCCCAGGCGCTCTCGCTGGCAGCGGTTCGTGCCGGAGATGTCCGAGACCACGGCCCGGGTGGTCGTTGCGATCCCGTGGATCGTCGTCGCCATCGCGCTCGTGGGGATCGGCGGTGATGTCTTCGCCCTCGGCATGGTCGTCTTCGGAATCCTCGGGCTGCGGGAGTTCTTCCGGATGTCGCAGTCGATCCACCCGATCGTGCTGCCGGGGTACGCGGCGGTCGCGGGCATGGTCCTCGCGGCCCGCTTCGGCGACTCCTTTCAGATCCTGCTCGTCTTCGCCTGTCTCTTCCCCGCCGCCTTCCTGTTTGCGGCGGCGCGGCGCTCGCACGAGCTGATCACCACCTCGATCGCCTTCACGGTCCTCGGAGTCGCCTGGATGGGCCTCGGCTTCTCCCACGCGGTGCTGCTGCGTGACCTGCCGCTCCACGGCGGGGCGCTGCTGATCGACGTGCTCGTCGCGACGTTCCTCAGCGACACCGCCGGGTACGCCGCCGGCCGTCTCTTCGGCACACGGAAGATCACCCCGCGGATCTCCCCGAACAAGACGCTCGAGGGCCTGATCGGCGGCTTCATCGGCGGGACTCTCGGCTTCTGGTTCGCCGGTCTCTACCAGGACTGGTTGCCGGGGCTGGACGCGCTCGCCATGGGGGCCTCAATCGCGGCGATCGCGCCGATCGGGGATCTGTTCGCCTCGATGCTGAAGCGCGACCTCGGGGTCAAGGACACCGGGCGGCTCTTCGGTCCTCACGGCGGCCTGATCGATCGCCTCGACGCCGTGCTCTTCACCGTTGTCGCGGGGTACTACCTCTCCGTCGCCTTCGTCTACTAGAACTAGATTGCCGTTCGCATGAGTGCCAACGCCGCCACCTTCACCCGCCCAGGCAGCCCGAATCTGGGCGACGCCCGCCGGTTCATGGGCGAGATGATGTCGACCCGGAGCGACTCGAGCTGGCCGGACTCGCCCCCCGGCGACGGTCGGCCGGCGATGCTCGTTCCGGGCTTTCTGGCGGGCGACCCGAGCCTGTCGCGAATGGCCCGCTGGCTGCGAGCCGGCGGCTGGGAGACGACCCGTTCCGGCATCCAGATGAACGTCGGCTGCATGGAGTCGGCAATCGGGGCGATCGAGGCTCGCCTCGATGAGGCCGTCGGGAGGGCGGGCAGGCGCGCGCTGCTCATCGGCCAGAGCCGGGGTGGCTCCTTCGGCCGCGTCCTGGCGGTGAGGCGCCCGGACCTGGTCGAGACGCTGGTCACCCTCGGATCGCCCGTCCTCGATCAGATGGCGATCAGCCGTAGCGCTCAGGCCGCGGTCACCCTGGTCGGTCTGCTGGGAACAGTGGGCGTGCCCGGATTGTTCGGCCGCAGCTGCCGGAACGGCGATTGTTGCGAGCGAGCAAGGCGACAGCTGACGGAGCCGGTCCCGCAAGACGTGCGTTACATCGCCTTCTACTCGCGCCAGGACCCCATCGTCAGCTGGGAGGCGTGCCTGGATCCGGGAGCCGAGCTCGTCGAGGTGAACGGCACGCACTCCGGGATGGGGGTCAGCCGTACGGTCTGGGAGCGAATGGCGCAACTCGTCCCCGCCCCCTCCCTCGCGTAGCGACGAGGCAGCCTCTCCTCGTCCCGGCGCTATTCGGACCCACCGGCGGCCGCCAGGGCCTCGGCATTCGTCTGGTAGAGGGTCAGCCACGTCTGCACTCCTCCTCGAATGGTGATCAGGAAGGCCGCCCGCGCCTCAACCTCGATGCCCTCGCGCCCCCGGAAACGGGTGAGGTTGTCGACGATCAGGACACCGGGCTCAATCTCGCGCATCCCGACGATCTCGACCTGTCCTTCCGCGAACGATTCGAAGAAGCGCTCGGCGAAGACCCGGATTTGGTCGGCTCCCCGAAAGATGTGCGCGTCGACACCGCGTGAGTTCGACCAATCCACGACCCCATCGGGGGCCCACTCACGGAGCATCGCATCGAGGTCGCGCCGGTTGTACGCCTCGATGGCGCGACGCACGATTTCGGTGTTCTCGGTCGACATCGAGCGTGTCAGCGGCCGCGCTTGCGCTTGACCGAGCTGACGGTCAAGTCGGGAGGCGCCCCCGGCGCATCGAGCGGGCGTTCTGCTCCGAACTTGAAGGGGCCGCCATCGAGCTGATCGCGGACGATGCCGGAGACGAGCACCTCGTCGGCTTCGGCGGCGTCACCCACGCGAGCCGCGATGTTGACGTCGACGCCGAGGAAATCGCCCTTCACCTTGCGAGGGGTGCCTCGGTGGACGCCGGCACGCTGCTTGGGCCGGTAGCCCTCGACCTCGATCTTCGAGACCGTCCCCTGAGACTCCAGTGCCGCCCTCACCGCCTGCTCGGCTTCGCTGAAGACCGCCATCGCCCCATCGCC
>DASTAI010000318.1:0-2700 GCA_035712865.1 Solirubrobacterales bacterium | reverse complement strand
CGCCGCCGTCCAACGAGGGCGGTGGGGCGACCGGCTCACTCGGCTGTCGCGGTTTCGCCGGGCGCGGTGCCTCGGCCGTCGCGGCCTGCTCCGGCGACTCCTTGAAGCGGCGGGCCTGGCGCTCGCGCCGGCGGCGCTCGCGTTCCAGCGACTCCGGGTCATCGCGCCCGAACTCGTCCGTCGGGGGCTCGCCGTCGCCCGGCGGCCTCAGGTTTCCCTCGGTGTCGGCGTACCAGTCCTGCGCGTCCGGCACCTACCCACCGCCTTGTGAATCGGGGCGCTGTTCGGCTTCGCTTCCGCCGCGCCCTCGAATAACCGCGAGGTAGGACTCGAGGAGGTGAGCCGCTGCGAGTGAATCGCGGTCCGCTCGTGCGCCCTCGCGCGCGCTTCGCTCGGCCATCCGCGTGGTGAGCCGCTCGTCGTATGTCTCCACTGGCACGTCCACCAGCCGGCTCAGCTCCCCCGCGAACTTCCTGCTCAGCTTGGCCTGCTCGCCCTCCTCCCCCGAGAGGGTGGTCGGCAAACCGACGATCACCCTCTCTGCGCCCTCGGCCGAGGCGAGGGCCGCGATCGCCTCGGGCTCAGGCGGTTCCACCGCGGCCAGCGGGCGCACCAGCGTCCCACTCGGGTCTGAGATCGCACAGCCGCACCGGGCGGTGCCGTAATCGAGCGCAAGCACCCGCAAGAAGCTAACGGGTAGCGGCCGGTTCCCGCTCGGTCTGGGAAGGCAGAGTGTCGCTCGCGGTCTCCGGGCTGTCAGAGGCCACAACGGCGCCGGCGATCATCTCCGCGTCCACGTTCCGCGGGTGATGGCAGGCGGCCGCCTGCCCGGACTCGTACTCCGCCAGCGGCGGCTCGTCCTGCGAGCAGATCTCGGTGGCCCAGGGACAGCGGGTATGGAAGTGACAGGCCGGGGGCGGGTCGACGGGGCTCGGTACGTCGCCCTCGAGGACCAGCGGCTTCCGCTCGGCCTCGACCTTCGGGTCCGGGATCGGCACGGCCGAGAGCAGCGCCAGCGAGTAGGGATGGATCGGCCGCTCGTAGAGCACGGAGGCCGGCGAGCGTTCGACGATCTTGCCCAGGTACATGACCGCGATCCGATCCGAGACGTGGCGAACGACGCCGAGGTCGTGGGCGACGAAGATGTAGGAGAGATCGAACTCGTCCTGAAGGTCGTCGAGCAGGTTGATGATCTGGGCCTGGATCGAGACGTCGAGGGCCGAGACGGGCTCGTCGGCGATGATCAGCTTCGGCCGGAGCGCCAGGGCCCGGGCGATCCCGATCCGCTGCCGCTGTCCGCCGGAGAACTCGTGTGGGAAGCGGTTGTAGTGCTCGGGCGACAGCCCGACGCGGTCCATCAGCTGCTTCACCTCTCGCTGCAGCTGCGAGCCGGAGGCGAGGCCGTGCAGGCGCAGCGGGTCGCCGATGATCTGCCCGACCCGCTTGCGCGGATTGAGCGAGGCGTAGGGGTCCTGAAAGATCATCTGGATGTCCCGGCGGACGGGCTGCAGCTCCTTGCGCGAGAGACCGACCAGCTCCTTGCCGCGGTACTTCACCGACCCGGCGGTCGGCTTGAGCAGCTGGATGATCGTCCGGCAGAGCGTCGACTTGCCGCAGCCCGACTCGCCGACCAGACCGAGCGTCTCGCCCTCGTGCAGCGTGAGGCTGACGTCGTCGACGGCGTGGACGGCCGCGACCTCGCGGTCGATCAGCAGCCCCTCCTTGATCGGGAAGCGCTTGACGAGATGGCTCACCTCGAGGAGCGGCTCACCTTTGGCCATGGCTAGACGGTCTCCTCCTGCTCCCCTTCGCGGGCCGCCGCCGCGCGGGACTTCGCCTCCTTCGAGGACCCTCGTCCGTTGACGCCCAGACCGATCCGTCCACCGACCTCGCGCTTTTCGCGCTTCTGGTCGGGCTCGAGCCAGCAGCGGTCGGCGTGACCGGCGGCGCCCGGTAGCCGCTCCTCGAGCTGAGGCGGCTGCTCGCACTTCTCGAAGGCGTGCGGGCAACGAGGCCGAAAGCGGCAGCCCGCGGGCGGGGACAGCAGGGATGGCGGCTGCCCGGCGATCTGCGGCAGGCGCGGCGGGGGCGGCTGGTCCAGGCGGGTGAGCGAGCCCAGCAGGCCCCACGTGTAGGGGTGCTGCGGGTCATAGAAGATGTCGTCGAGGGTGCCCTGTTCGACGATCTGGCCCGCGTACATGACCATGACGCGGTCTGCCACCTCGGCGATCACCCCGAGGTCGTGTGTGATCAGGATCACCGCCAGGCCCCGCTCCTCGTTGAGCCGCTGGATCAGCGCGTTGATCTGGGCCTGGATCGTGACGTCCAGCGCCGTGGTGGGCTCGTCGGCAATCAGGATTCGCGGCTCGAGAGCCAGCGCCATCGCGATCATCGCCCGCTGCCGCATGCCGCCGGAGAACTCGTAGGGGTAGTCGTCGACCCGCTCCTTCGCGTTCGGGATCCCGACCGACGCGAGGAGCTCCGTGGCGCGCTCCTTTGCCTCGTCATCGGGAATGTCCCGGTGGGCCTCGATCTGCTCGATGATCTGGTCGCCGACCTTGTAGACCGGGTTCAGCGACGTCATCGGGTCCTGGAAGATCATCGCGATCTCCCGGCCGCGCAGGCTGCGCATCTCGGTCTCGGGCAGGGCCAGCAGGTCTTGCCCGCGGAAGGACGCCTGGCCGGTGACTGACGCGTTGG
>DASTAI010000317.1:0-2471 GCA_035712865.1 Solirubrobacterales bacterium | reverse complement strand
GGGGCCCAGTCGAGGTCGGCGCCCCTCTCCTTCGCCACCTGGTACCAGGGGACGACGTTGGAGTGGTGCTCCATCTCGGTCACCACGATCCGGTCCCGCGACCGCAGATTGGTCCTGGCCCACGAATAGGCGACCAGGTTGAGGGCCTCGGTGGCGTTGCGGACGAAGATCACCTCGCGGGAGTCCGCGCCGAGATGCGCGGCCACGGTTCCCCGAGCCTCCTCGTAGAGCGCCGTCGCCTCCTCGGAGAGCGTGTGGACGCCGCGGTGGACGTTCGCGTTGTGCTCGCGCCAGTAGCGATCGAGGGTGTCGATCACCGCCAGCGGCTTCTGAGCGGTGGCGCCGTTGTCCAGGTAGGCGAGAGGCTCCCCGTGCACCTCGCGAGCGAGGATCGGGAACTGGGACCGGATCTCCTCGATGGATCGCGGCAGGGTGGGGGCTGTGGTGGCCGTCGGCTCCATCTCGGCCCGGTCAGGCGGTGGCGCCCGCCTCGACCTCCTCGCGGATCCAGCCGTAGCCCTTCTCCTCGAGCTGCTCGACCAGCTCGGGACCGCCCTCCTTGACGATGCGGCCGTCGAAGAGGACGTGCACCGCGTCCGGCTTGATCAGGTGCAGGATCCGCTGGTAGTGGGTGATGATCAGGACGCCCATCCCGGGGCCGGCGAACTTGTTGACGCCCTCGGCGACGACGCGCAGCGCATCGATGTCGAGCCCGGAGTCGGTTTCGTCGAGAACCGCGAGCTGCGGCTGCAGCATCGCGAGCTGGAGGATCTCCATTCGCTTCTTCTCGCCGCCGGAGAAGCCGTCGTTGAGGTAGCGGGAGGAGAAGTCCTTGGGGATGTTCGTCAGGGCCATCGCCTCCTCCGTCTCCTTGCGGAAGTCCTTCAGCTTCACGGGCTCCTCGCCGGCCGCGTCACGGTGGGCATTGACGATCATCCGGAGGTACTTGGCGACGGTGACGCCGGGGATCGCCACGGGGTACTGGAACGCCATGAAGAGGCCCATCCGGGAGCGCTCCTCCGGGTCGGCCTCGGTGATGTCCTCGCCCTTGAAGCTGATCGTCCCCTCGGTGACCTCGAGGCCGGGGTGGCCCATGATCGCGTTGGCGAGGGTCGACTTGCCTGAGCCGTTGGGGCCCATCAGGGCGTGGATCGACCCACTCTCGACGTCGAGGCTGACGCCCTTGAGGATCTCCTTGCCCTCGGCGGTCACGTGCAGGTTGCGGATCTCGAGCTCTGCCAATTCGACTCCTGTTGGTTCGTTTGAAGTTGTCGCTACGCCGCGCTGACGGCGGTGGCCCTGTGGCTGGGCACATGCTGGTCGGAGAACTCCACCAGCTCGGCGAGCGTCGTGCCGGCGAGCGCCTTTGTCACGCCGCCCTGGACTCGGGTCCAGAGAAGCTTCGTCGCGCAGGCGTGATCGCCGTCGGTCTCGTGGGAGCAGGAGACCTTGCCCTCGGGATCGGGCTGGAAGCACTCCATCGGCGAGATCGCGCCCTCGAGGGCCTGGACCACCTCGAGCATCTCGATCTCGTTGGCGGGCCGCCCGAGGCGATAGCCGCCGTGGGCGCCGCGCTGGCTCTCGACGAGCCCGGCCTTCCGCAGCTTGGCCACGAGGTGCTCGAGGTAGGACAGCGGCAGCCGCTCCGACTCCGCGACGGCGCTCAGCGCCACCGGTGCACCGTCCTCCTGACGGCCGAGCTCGACCATCAGGCGCACCCCGTACTCGGCTCTGGTGGAAAACAGCATCGCCAGGAAATCCTAGCGGAATGGTCGGTTATGCCGAAGCCGTGACGTCCTTGAACTGCGTCCTGCGAGCGACCACCGCTCGGAGGACGTCCCGGAACTGCGAGTAGGTGCGAGCGCCGATCTCGTTCGAGTGTCGCGCCTCGATCTCGGCGACGACCTCGTCGGCCAGTTGCGTCATCGCGAGGCCCCTCTCGGTGGGGAAGATCAGCTTCGCGCGGCGGTCGGCGGGATCGGGTCTTCGCTCGACGTAGCCGAGGATCTCGAGCTCGTCGATGATCCGCCCGACGATCTGCTTGTGGTTGCCGGAGAGACGAGCGATCTCGGTCGCTCTGACCCCGTCCTCATCGAGGTAGGCGAGGACGGCGCCGTGACGCGGCTGGAGCTCGCCATAGCCGGCCGCGGCCAGGCGTTCGTAGAGCTCATCCTGCAGGGAGGCGAGCAGGCGGATGGCCAGCACCCAGAGGTCCGGGTTCCATTCCTGCCGCTCCCGCCTGCCTTTCGTGGTGGTCACAGAACGAGATAGTAGATAAATATGACGGTATTGAGAGGTGATCAAGTCTTATTTCCGCCTCAGCCACGTGTCTATACTCGCTCCAGGCTTAGTCATCCAAAGGAGACACAACCGTGACCACCACAAGGCGTTCCAACTTCAGCGCCACGCTTCGAACGACGATCCTGCTTGCCGGCCTCGGTGGCCTGCTCGTCGTCATTGGCGCTCTCATC
>DASTAI010000316.1:0-2575 GCA_035712865.1 Solirubrobacterales bacterium | reverse complement strand
GCGCCTGCACCCGCTTGCCGGTCTCGGCCGACCGCGTCGCGACCAGGCGCGCGGTGCTTGCCTGCCCGACGAAGGAGATCGCGTCGACACCGGGATGGTCGAGGATCCCCTCGACGGCCTCACGGCCTCCGTGGACCAGATTGACGACGCCCGGCGGGAAGATCTCCTCCTCGTCGATCAGCTCGACCATTCGGGCCGAGGGCCGCGGGTCGCGCTCAGACGGCTTCAGGATGAAGGCGTTCCCACAGGCGACGGCGTAGGGCAGGAACCAGAGCGGGATCATCGCCGGGAAGTTGAACGGCGTGATCGCGGCGACCACGCCGACGGGCTGGCGGACGAGCTCGACGTCGAGACCGGTCGCGACTCCCTCGAGCGTCTCGCCCTTCATCAGATGGGGTATCGCGGCCGCCGACTCGACCGACTCGATCCCCCGACCGACCTCTCCGTCGGCGTCGGCCAGGGTCTTGCCCATGTCGGCCGTGACCAGCGCCGTGATCTCCTCTCGGTTCCGAAGCAGCGCGTCGCGCAGGGCGAGCACCGCCCGCGCCCTGTCCTGCGGCGAGACCTTGCGCCAGGCGGGCTGAGCGTCGCGCGCGGCGCGAACCGCCGCGTCGACGTCGCCGGCTCCCGAGAGCGGGACCCGGGCCGCGAGCTCACCCGTCGCCGGGTCGCGGTCGTCGAGCGAGTCGCCGGCCGCTGCATCCACCCAGCGGCCCGCGATGAAGTTCTGAAGCGTCCTTGGCTCAGCGGCGGTGGCCATGGGCGTCAGACTAGCGCCGAGGAGCGCGCCGGCCTCGGCGGGCTCGGTGCCGCTGGAACTGCCCGGCCTCCGCCTCCTGGTCCAGGACCTGCTCGATCGTGCGCCCGCTGAGGACGGACTCGGGCTGAGAGGACGTGGGCCTGCGGCGAGCATCCGCGCCCTCGTCGCGCTTCTTGATCAGGAGCCACTTCTCGCGGTCCGAGGGAGGGCCTGTGCGGACCAGGGCGTAGGCGCCCTTGATCTTCTCGCCGAGCATGAAGAGCTTCACGTCCCCCTTCTTGATCGCGGTCGGCAGATCCATGGGCCGCCCGGACCGGGTTTCGGAGATGTTCTGGAAGACGCCCCGGTCCCAGACGATCATCGGGCCCGCTCCGTACTCCCCCTCCGGGATCACGCCCTCCCACTCCAGGTACTCGAGCGGGTGGTCCTCGGTGTGCATCGCGAGGCGCTTGTCGCGCGGGTCCAGCGACGGTCCCTTGGGGATCGCCCAGGAGGCGAGAACGCCGTCCACCTCCAGCCGCAGGTCGTAGTGCTCTGACGTCGCCGAGTGCTTCTGGAAGGCGAAGCGAGGGTGCTTGCGCTTGGCCTTGCCCTTCCTCCGGCGCCCGCCGCTCGGCTCCTTCGTCTTCGAGAAGTCCCGCTTGCTCTCGTACTCGGCCAGCGACCCCTTCGACGCTCCCCTCGACTTCGCCTTGGCGGGCATCAGACCGCGCCCTCGAGCTCAGCGATCGAATCGGCGAGCGCCCCCCGCAACCCGTCGAGGTCGCTGATCGCGTCGGGGTCCGAGCAGAGGCCGAAGGCGAGCTCGCCGCCCAGCGAGACGATCGACAGCCGCAGGGCGTGGCGGTCGGCGGGCTCGGCGAAGGAGCAGAACTGCTCGATCGCGTGTCCGAGGACGATGGGCCGCTGGCGGGGGCCGGGAACGTTCGAGACCGAGAGCGCGAACTCGCGCGGTCCCGAGGTGAGCCTGGTGACGCCTCGGTAGAGGGGCCGGAAGCGCCCGAGCGCGTGGAAGAAGGCATAGAGCGCATCGGCGTCGTGGTCGAGCTTCCGCTCACTCGTCTCGGTGTTGATCAGCCGCAGGCGAGTGGCCGGATCGGGCTCAGAGATGGGCAGGTCGAGGTTCATGAAGGAGTCGCGATTGCCGAGCTGCCCCTCGGCCTCCTCGCGGGCATGGAGGCAGACAGGGCACTGGACCCGCAGGTCGTCGGCGATCCCCCCGATATCCGGCAACCAGCGGCGTAACCCCCCGGCGACGACCGCGAGCACGACGTCGTTGACGGTGACGTGCCCGGCGGCGCCGCGCTCGATGCGCTTCAGCCGCTCGAGCGGGAAGGTCGTCCAGGCGACCTCGCGCGCCGGCCCGATGTGCTGGTCGAGCTTGGTGTCCCGGCCCCGTCGCAGCTCGCGCCGAAGCGCGGCGGGCAGGCCCACCACGATCCGGGTCTCGCCGCCGTCCGCGGCGGGTGGAGGCGCGCCGGCCTTCTGGGAAGCCCGGGGCGGGGCCTGCTCTTGACCGTTCGCGTCCCAGAGGATTCCGGCGAGCAGCCGGATTGCGCTGACGCCGTCCGCCATCGCGTGGTGGATGCGGCCGACGATCGCCATCCGCTCGCCGGTCAGCGGCATCGCGTCGAGGCGCCAGAGGGGGCGCGTGTGGTCCAGTCGCTCGGAGAGCAGTTCGCCGGCCGCCTGCCGAAGCTCCTCGTCCGAGAGGGGGTCCGCCCGCTGGGCCTCGGCCAGGTGCCAGTCGAGATCGACCTCGGGTGCCTCGACCCAGGCCGGACGGCCGAGCCCGAGGCGCGGTTCCTCGATTCG